>NZ_RQSN01000030.1:0-1567 GCF_003957265.1 Actinobaculum sp. 352
GCGTGTGGGGATAACGTTGCGATGGAATCGTTCTTCGCCCTCGTGCAAAAGAATGTTCTCGACCGCAGGTCCTGGGCCAGCCGCCGCGAGCTCTCGGCCGCGATCACCCACTGGATCAAACGGACATGTCACAGGAAAAGACGTCAACGAGCGCTGGGCAAGTGAAACAACACTGGAACCAGCCGCGTCCCACGCGGCCTAACAATCAGAAGGAAAACTGCCAACCAAACCCTCAACAGCCCCTGTAGTGGGTTGTCGTGATTCTTGTGGTTGCAGCGGGTGGGGATGCTGATGGTGTGGGCCGGTTTCTGCCCTGCTTGGTAGGCGGTCCTCGCTTCTTTTGGTACCAGTTTGGCCGCCAGGTTTCGTCGGCCCGGGTTATGGGGTGGTGGTTGGTGTTGATGTCGTCTCTGTTGGTGCGGGGTAGGGGACTTCGGTCCAGGGTGTCTTGTTGTTCGGGTCGCGTGTGTCTTGCATTTCGATGGTGGTCAGTTCGAAGTCGCCGCGGACTTGGTAGAACAGCCAGCCTTCCCCGGACTCGCCGGGCTCCAACGGCGGAAGCTTGAGAAGGTAATCGTCGCCTCTGTAGCGAGTACCAACCTCGAAATAGTACGGCTCGTGTAGTTTGTGTCCGTTGGTGTATCCGTCGAGGCGTACGCCAACATCTACATAGGGATCGGCCCTGTCTCCGGTGTTGGTGACGCGGAGTTTGATGCCGAGGTACCGGTGGCCCTCGATGGTGATCTCTACGGGTGGGTCGTAGGTGGTCAAATGCTCGGTGACATCGGGCTTGTACTCTAAGACTTCCACGCTCCAGTCCCCGATCTGGGTGGGCCCAGACGTCGGTGAAACGGTTGGTTCCGGTGTGGTCGTGGTCGGCGTGGGGGCGGGGCCGACTGTGTTACCACTGGGGACCGGTGTGGGTGTGGCGTGGTTGCGTCCAGCGATCGTGACCCCTGCGACCACGACGGCGATCACGATCAAGCCACCAAGGAACGCCCAGGCCCAGCCGGGTAGGCCCTGCCGAGCGGAATCCGGTCCCGTCGCATTTGGTGGGGCGGCGGCTCGTTGTGTTTGCGCATCGTGCGAGTAGTGACTGGGGTTCGGGGGTTGTGGTCCGGCCGGTGGCGTGGTCATGTCGGGTCTCCTGTCGGGTCTGCTGGTCGTTGTATTGATTGTTGCAGGTTTATCCGCATCGTGCAGGTCTCGAGTGTGAGCAGGCGCGGGACGTCTCACTCTACTGGTTGTTGTTGAGATCATGGGAGGGTGGGTTTGTCAAGTCTATGGTGTGGGTATTGATACCCATAGCGGACGGGTAGGGATGGGTTGTAGGGTCGCGAATAGAAGCTGTCACTGGCTGCGGGCAGTGGTGGCAGTCAAGCCAAATGAACCAAGCATCGTCGGCGAGGAGAATTGGAGAGGATTATGGCGAGCAGGGAACAGCGCAGGCGCCTGGAGGATATTGCCGCATTCGACCCGAACCAAGCGTATGACTTGTCGAAACGGCTTGGCAAGATCAGTGAGGGTTTTGAGGGGTTGCGGGGCACGATTGGTCGGCGGATGAATC
>NZ_RQSN01000031.1:0-1461 GCF_003957265.1 Actinobaculum sp. 352
GGGGGGTGCCCCTATGTGGTTTGTCAAGCGGCGGTGGGTAGTTGCTGTGCTGGTTGGGGGTCGTAGAGGGAGCCGTCGCGGATCATGGCGTATAGGGTGAGGATGCGGCGGTGGGCGAGGGTGAGGACGGCCTGGTTGTGGTGTTTTCCTTGGGTGCGTTTGCGTTCGTAGTAGGCGCGTGATGCGGGGTCAGAGCGCAGTGAGGCGAAGGCCGAGAGGAACATGGCGCGTTTGAGGCGCTTGTTGCCCGCGTGGGAGACGTACTCGCCCCGGATGGAGGAGCCGGAGCGCCGGGTGACGGGGGTCAGGCCGGCGTAGGAGGCCAGGTGGGCGCCGGTGGGGAAGGTTCTGCCCGCGGTTTCGGCCAGGAAGATGGCTGCGGTCCTGGCCCCCACCCCGGGCATGGAGGTCAGGACCGGGTAAAGAGGGTGGGCCTCCACGAGGGCCTCGACCTGGGCGGCGACGTCACGCCTCTGGGCATGTAGGGCGATGAGCTGGCGGGCCAGGTGGGGCAGCACCACGCCGGCCGCGTCGGTGCCAGCGACCACGACGGTCTGCTTGCCCAGGGCGTCGGTGATGGCCTGCGCCCAGGCGGCATGGCGCTTGGCGCCCTTGGCTTTGAGCTTGGCGTCGATCCGCGCCCGCCCGGCCTTGCGCAGGTCGGCGGGTGTGGGCCAGGCGGCGATCACCTCCAGCACACTGTCGTGTTCGAGCCACTTGCCCAGCACAGTCTCGAGGGCTGGGTGGATCTGGGTGTACAGGCCCCGGATCCGGTTTGCGGTCTGGTTGACCTGCCGGGCCAGGTCCAGGTCAAAACCAGTCAACATCGACAAGGATGCGGCGTCCTCATCCGAAGTGCTGATGGACCTGAGCGTGTGGGGCATGGTGCGGGCCGCCTCGGCGATCACGGCCGCGTCCTTGGCGTCGGTTTTGGCGTTGCCCGGGGTCAGGTCCGCGATACGGCGCATGGACAGGCCGGGCAGGTAGCCCATCATGATGCCCATGGCCTGAGCGACCGCCACTGCCAGGGCACCGATCGTCGCTGGCTGATCCACAGCCACCAGGACCCGACCGTGCTCACCGAGCCGTTGGTAGATCTCGCGCAGCCGGTCCTCGCTGTTGGGCAGGGCCTTGTCGAACAGCTTCTTCCCATCGCCGGTCAGGGCCGTGGCCCAGTGCTCGGCCTTGCCAACGTCGATACCGACGAAGACCTCCACATCCTGAATATTCACCTTTCCGCATCCTTTCGTGCGTTGTTGGGTCAGCCTGTCAGGCAGACAGCCCCGCACCCACGTTACGAAAGGACTCGCGTCAAGCGGTCCGTTCCCCTAATCAGCGATCACCATCCGCCCGCCACCACCGGTGACAACACCCCCCGGATCATCAAACGACAGGGACACGACATCATGCCGGAAGCGGCTGGCCCGGTCCCGGACCACCCGGGACCACCAACAAGGTAAC
>NZ_RQSN01000032.1:0-1453 GCF_003957265.1 Actinobaculum sp. 352
TCCAAGCAAGCCTCCGTGATCCATTCTTGCAGCAAGGACCGAGAGATCCCCAGATCAACGCACACATACCCCGACTGATCCCTGACTCAACCAGCACAACCGCATCAGCCATGAACTGCTCACTATACAACCTTGCCATAACCAACACCCTTCCCAGCCCCACACCCGCGAAGCAACCCAGACACCAACCAAACCCCCAACAATCCCGGACGCTTCAGGCCAGGTCGTGGTGTGGCCGTGTCGCGGCGGTAGGTGGGGTTGGGGTTATGGGGTGGTGGTTGGTGTTGACGTCGTCTCTGTTGGTGCGGGGAAGGGGACACTGGTCCAGGGTGTCTTGTTGTTCGGGTCGCGGCGGTCTTGCATTTCGATGGTGGTGAGCTCGAAGTCGCCGCGGACTTGGTAGAACAACCAGCCTTCCCCAGACTCACCGGGTTCCAGGTAGCGGACATCTGAAAGGTAGTCGTCTCCGCGGTAACTGACTCCAACATCAAGATAGTACGGCTGCAGGGCTGGCCCCCCGCTCTCGATGCCGTCGAGGCGTTCTCCGAGCTCGGTGAAGGCGTTGGCCTTGTCTCCGGTGTTGGTGACGCGGAGTTTGATGCCGAGGTACCGGTGGCCCTCGATCGTGATCTCTACGGGTGGGTCGTAGGTGGTCAAATAGTCGGTGACATCGGGTTTGTACTCTAAGACTTCCACACTCCAGTCCCCGATCTGTGTAGCCTCGGACGTCGGTGAAACGGTTGGTTCCGGTGTGGTCGTGGTCGGCGTGGGGGCGGGGCCGACTGTGTTACCACTGGGGACCGGTGTGGGTGTGGCGTGGTTGCGTCCAGCGATCGTGACCCCTGCGACCACGACGGCAACCACGACGAGGCAGCCGATGGCTGCCCACGCCCAGCCGGGTAGGCCCTGCCGAGTGGCGGTAGGAGTGGTAGCGCTCTGAGTGGGGTCGGGGGTGTGGCTGGTTGGGGCTGGTGTTTGCGTCTTGTGTGACTGGTGACCCGGATTGATGGGACCCGGTGTGTTCGTGTGCGGTGGTGTGGTCATAGGGGTTCTCCTGTCTGGTCTGGTCGTTGTATTGATTGTTGCAGGTTTATCCGCATCGTGCAGGTCTCGAGTGTGAGCAGGCGCGGGACGTCTCACTCTACTGGTTGTTGTTGAGATCATGGGAGGGTGGGTTTGTCAAGTTTATGGTGTGGGTATTGATACCCGTAGCGGACGGGTAGGGATGGGTTGTAGGGTCGCTGGTAGCACCCGGCAGCAGATAGTGGCAGGGTGGATGAGACGTGATCTCTAAAGAGAACGGAGATAATCATGGCGAGTAGGGAGCAGCGCAGGCGCCTGGAGGATATTGCCGCATTCGACCCGAACCAAGCGTATGACTTGTCGAAACGGCTTGGCAAGATCAGTGAGGGTTTTGAGGGGTTGCGGGGCACGATTGGTCGGCGGATGAATC
>NZ_RQSN01000033.1:0-1385 GCF_003957265.1 Actinobaculum sp. 352
ACCTGGCAAGGGTGGGGCCAATCTGGTTGATCGTGTGACGGGCTACGCGCTGTCTTGGACAGCTGTCGCCACAGTGGTATCCGTGCCGCCGTCGAGGGTGGTTTCAGCGGCGATAGTCAGTCGTGCTTCGGCCAGCGTGGCCGTGATGGCCTCGTCGAGCGAGGCTGTCGCATAGTCCGGTATGGTTTCCGTTCCTGCGTCTTGGTGCAGGTTGGAGGTATCCGGTGTTGTGGTTGGGGTTGCGGCTCGTGTGACAGCCTGGGCGGCCGGGTAGACGGCCGCGTAGATCACTTGGGATCCAGCGATGATCAGGGCGGCCACCGTGAGGATGTCCGACCAGTTTGTTACACCGTTGACCAACACGGTGACTGTGGCCAGGAGCAGGGAGACGACGAGTGCGACGATGCGTTTCACCGCTGAGGACCAGTGCACGCGTTGGAATAGGGCGGTGACGAAGGGTGCGGCAGTCGCGGCGATGCCGGTGAAGATTTCGGTTTGCATGTCAAGGGTTGTCATCATTTCACCTCCACGCCGAACACGGCAGGATTCACAACAGTGTTGGACTTGGAAGTGTTGATGTGTCGCCATTCGACCATGTTTGCTTTGGCGCGTTGCAGCATGGTGATGGTCTCCTTAAAGGTTTGCGTGTTCGGCATGCGTCGCCATGTGCCCGCGGCGACGTTAGCGATGCAGATGGCGTTACCGACTTGGAAAATGATGTGGGTGTACATGTCGCCGAAAACCCCTCCTCGTGTGTCATGTTGTGTGGTGGTTGCTGCCACGGCGGTTTTACCTGTGACACGGGCAGCAGTAAGGGCCGCCCACTGGGCGGCCCCTCCATAGAAAATGTTCAAATCGAGTGCTCCTGGCCAGCCAGGGACTCCGCCAGCCGAGGAGTACTGCCATATTGCAGGTCGGCCCCAGTAGGGCACGTCGGTGGGCTGTGCGTAGGATTTCCAGCCCACCGGGGCACTGTATGGGTACCGTGCGTACCAGAGCGGATATCCTGCCTGTTGGACTCGGCGCAGGGACGGGTGAGCAAGCAGGGTTGCCCGGTACGTGTAGAAAACGGGTCTGCGGCCGAGCGCGGCCTCCACGAGACGCATCCATTCCAACACCCAGTCTGCGTCACCGAGATTATTCCCGGATGCTTCCTCCCAGTCGAGCACAAGCAGCGCATCAGACGGAGCAAGAGCAGCCTGGCGGATAAAGTTCGCGGCCTCCGCCACGGGCGTTCCGGCCCGGCCGCGCTCCCGCGCATAATGGTAGACGCCGGTGCGCTTCGCCCCAGCAAGCATGGATTTCCAACCGTCAATCACCAGCGAAGTGCCGCCGGTGGCCTTCGTGATCGTGAAATCCACATGTGGCACTATTGCGCGGGGCCA
>NZ_RQSN01000034.1:0-1381 GCF_003957265.1 Actinobaculum sp. 352
TGTTCCCCAAAAACCGGACTATTGTAGGGTGCCCATTCCTCGGGTTCCCCACTGTGGATCGCCCGGCCGGTGGTGCGCAGGTGTTCTGGGACTACCTCGGTGCCCTGCGGCCAATCCTGCGACCACTTCCCCGGCACACACCCCGTATCAACCACCACCAAAGTCCGCTTGTAATAGCCCAGATCAACCTTTTGCCCGGTCTCCTCATTAAAAAACACCACCGTGTGATCCTCCGCCCGCACCGTCGTATCCACCGGGCCACTAAACCCTAACGGGGCCAGAATCTCCGCGAACCGGTCCACCGCCTGCGGCCACGTCTCACCCGTCAGCGGCCCCGCCGTCCCCAACTTCCATCGCTCGATCACCGATCCAGCCGGACACCCCGAAGTCGTCCGATCAACCTGCGAGCCGCCACCCAGCGCTGGTGGCGTCCACTCACCCACCTCAAACTCGTCCGACAGGGTCCGCTGCAACTCTAAAAGCAGCAGGATCGCCTCCCGCCGCGCCTCCACATACGAGATACTCCGGGCCGGAAGATACTCATCCGTCCGCCCGTAATACCGCTCCGAAAAATCAGAACACGCCACAAGCAGGACACTGCCCATCAAGCAGGCAACGACAAGGCCACGACGCCAATACCCCGCCGCGCCACCCGAGCGGACAGAGCCCCGCCGCATGCTCATCACCCGGCCCCCACAGCACGACCAACACCCACCACGCGCCACCTCGACGCGAGACGAGGAACACCCACACCATGCCACAACCACCAACGGAAGCCGAGACGCGCTGCGCAGCACGGCATGGCTTTCCGCGCAGCAACCCGGCCCTCACAGCGCGACGACGATTCGACCATCAGTCCCCACCCTCGTCGCTCGGCGGACTGTAGGGTGCCCATTCCTCGGGTTCGCCACTGTGGATCGCCCGGCCCGTGGTGCGTAGGTGTTCTGGGACAACCTCGGTGCCCTGCGGCCAATCCTGCGACCACTTCCCCGGCACACACCCCGTATCAACCACCACCAAAGTCCGCTTGTTATACCGCAATTGAACCTGCTGGCCGGTCTCCTCGTTAAAGAACAAGGCAATCGGATTCTCCGCAACCACCGTCCCATCCACCGGGCCACTAAACCCTAACGGGGCCAGAATCTCCGCGAACCGGTCCACCGCCTGCGGCCACGTCTCACCCGTCAGCGGCCCCGCCGTCCCCAACTTCCAAAACTCGATCACCGTCCCGGCCGGACACCCCGAAGTCGTCCGATCAACCTGCGAGCCGCCACCCAGCGCTGGTGGCGTCCACTCACCCACATCAAACTCATCCGACAGGGTCTGCTGTAACTGCAGCAGCAGGAGGATCGCCTCCCGCCGCGCCTCCACATACGAGACA
>NZ_RQSN01000035.1:0-1367 GCF_003957265.1 Actinobaculum sp. 352
CTAGGTCTAGATCGACAGCCATAACCATTCCCCTCTCTTCGTTGGTTGGTTATGCGGTGACGTATTGGGCGGAAAACTCGCAGCCCGGAGAGTTGAGCGTGGTCCCGGAGTCTTGGAACAGCATGAGCTTGATTCGATCCCCGGCGTTGAGGCGGACCAGCGCGTTGCATTCGACCACGGACGTGCCCGACACTGCAGCGCTGACTGTGTTTGTATCCGGGGCGGCCTCGTTGATCGAGAAGCCGACGCCGCGCCTGCCCGTGGTGTTTTGGGAGAATTTGCCGCGCCCGGAGAGCCGGTAGACTCCTGAAATTGGCACGGTGAAACGTCCGTCGTCGTAGATGAAGCCGCCTACCGTGTACGCGGTGGCCGCGTCTATTACCGCGTTATACCAGTTGCCGTTACCGAGGCTCCGGTTTGATCGTCGGCTGCCGATGGCTACCGGCGGATTGACGAATGTGCCCCATTCGACCGTGCGGCCCGTCCCGCCCGTGGGCGTGTACGAAATCCCCAACGGGTTAAGGACGCATGTCCCGGCGGGGGATGTGTAGACCAGTTGGGCGATGCCCGCCTCGTCTCGGTCGATGCGTAGCCCGGTCGCCAAATAGTCGTGGTACGAATCCACTAGGCCGGTCATGCGGACCGTGAAACTATTGAAATTACGGGCCGGAGTCAGCTTCACCCGGACCAGTCCCGTGACGTGTTCCCCAGCCAGCGTGACCTTCTGCGGAATGTTCCTTTGCAGGGTGATCGGCGTTATCTCGCCGCCTACTTCCACCTTCCCCGTCAACTGCTCTGTGGATTCAAGGGTGAAAGACACGGTACGATCCGGATCGGTGGCGTCGTCGAGTTGGTAGTTGAGCCAGATGACGCCGTCCCAATCCTGTTCGAATTGCCAGGCCTGCGGGACAGCCAACCACACATCTACGCTCGCACCCGTATCGGTGACCGTTGGCGCGGTACGCCAGTCCACTTCCTTCGCTGTCGAGAACCGCGACCGATCCCATCCCGCCGAGCGTTCCACCGCTGACAGTAGTTCAAACAAGCCGCCCAATACTTGCACGCCGACCAGGGTTTTACCCCGCAACGTATCCACCAACAGTTCGTTGGTGATGGTCGCGTTTCCAGCGACCAACATATCCGTGGTCACTCGGACGAAGGTAGCGAGTTTACCCCACAGCTCTTCGGTCACCGTCAAATCAGCAGCGTTAATCTCACCGAGGACAATCAAATCCCCGCCAATCGTCGCATTACCGGCCACCTGCAAGAGTTTCAGCCACAACTCGGCCGTCGGCTCAATATCCCCGGCCTTGACCGCTTCCAATGTTTCCCCCGCCTGACGAAGCGCCTCCTCAGCCTGTGCGATC
>NZ_RQSN01000036.1:0-1291 GCF_003957265.1 Actinobaculum sp. 352
GGCGGCGACGGCGTCGAGCTGGCCGAGGACACCGCGACCGACTAACCTGCCCTTCCCCTGACTATTCCGGCCCTATCCTTCCATGCGGGAGGATAGGGCCGGCTTTTCATGCCTACTATTCGATGAGTGGCACGGCCGGTGCAATCGCGGCCTCCATGGCTTCCGCCGCACCGGCCCACGCGTCCTGGGACAAGTGCCCATACGTGTCCACCGTCGTCGTGATCGACTCATGTCCGAGTCGGCGTTGGATCACGGGCAGGGGTACACCGGCGGCGATGAGTGTAGACGCGTGAGAGTGCCGCAAATCGTGCAGGCGAGGACGGACGGCGAGCCCCGCTGCCTCACACGCCGGATGCAAATACCGGTGAGTCAAATGCTCCGCACGTAACGGGCCTGTGCCGCTGGCCGGAGGGAATACTCTGTCGCCGTCGGCGAGACCGTCTAGGAGTGGTGTCATGATGCGCACTGTTGACTCGGGCAGGGAGATGGTCCGGTAGGCGGCCTTGGATTTCGGCGCCCCAATATACCGGCGGCCGCCGTCGCCTCGCTTCCATGCTCGAGAGATCCTCACAGTAGGCGGCTGTGCTTCTAGTGAGAAGTCTGCTTTGATGAGCGCGGTGGCTTCACCCCAGCGCATGCCTGTCGTATACAGCAAGACGATCAGCGGGTGCAGTTGTTCTAGCAGGTGTGTGAGCATGCGTGTGAACTGGTCAGGTGTTAGGAAGACCATTTCACGGCGTGGCTGGTCATCAGCGATTTTCACGCCGCGAGCCACATTTGCTGGGATGACGCCCTGTTGCACCTGCCAGTCAAGCACGGAGGACAGGAGTCCGTGCGCGTTCCGGATTGTCTTCGTCGCGTACGGCTTCCCGTTCCTGCTGGTTTGGTGGCGTTGCCACGCGACCCATTCTTCGACGTGTCGGCGGGTGAGGGCTTGGATGGGGAAGAAGCCGAGCCGGGGAAGCCAGTAGCGTTCCGCGACTCTCCGGTATTCCCAGCCGGTGCCATGGGCTGCGTGCGACTCTATGTGGGTGATGTAGTCATCAAGGGCTGCCTCCAGGGTGATGATCTGGGGTGTTGTGGTGGTGACCTCTCGGATTCGTCTGGCGTCGGCGCCGCCGACACGGTCAACTAGGTCAGCGAACTGGTAGGCGTCTTCGATGCTTTCGAATGATTCGTTGACGGGGTTGCTGTTGGGGCGGAGTCTGAAGCGGACCCGGAAGACGGGGGTGCCGTCGGATCGTATATGAGTGTGTATGTGCGCCATCGTCACCTCACTATGCCAAACCCA
>NZ_RQSN01000037.1:0-1172 GCF_003957265.1 Actinobaculum sp. 352
TATAGTGAGCAGTTCATGGCTGATGCGGTTGTGCTGGTTGAGTCAGGGATCAGTCGGGGTATGTGTGCGTTGATCTGGGGATCTCTCGGTCCTTGCTGCAAGAATGGATCACGGAGGCTTGCTTGGATGTTCATGGGATGAGCTCGTCAAGCGATCTGGCGGTTGTTAAAGAGATGTGTGCTGCACTCAAGCGGATCCGGGAGCTGGAGATGGAAAATGTGGTGCTGCGTGTCGTGGCGGCATATTTGTCTCAGGAGGCGATCCGCCCAAAAGGATGTTCCTGACCGTGGAAGCGCTAATTGCTGAGGGAAAGGCAACCTTGATGATCGCGGCTTGGGTACTGAAGTTTTTTCGCCAAGCTTTTTGTAAGTGGCTACATGACAAGGTTAGTGCCCGGGAAAGGGAAAGATGCTGAGATCTGCGAGGTGATTCGTGAGGTCTACAGTGATGATCCCGGATTTGGCTACCGGTTCATTGCCGACGAGTTTGCGGATCGTGGCTATCGGCTTTCAGAGCGACGCGTATGGCGGTTGTGCTCGAAGATTCAGGTGTTCTCGGTGATTACCAGGTGTAGGCCGCGTGGGAAGAAGTCGGGTGCTCCGGTCCATGATGACCTGTTTGAGTGGCACTTTGATGCTGATGCTCCAAATACTGCGTGGGTCACGGATATTACTGAGCAGTGGACTGTCCAGGGAAGGCTCTGCCTGTGTGTGATCAAGGACCTGTGCTCGCGCGGAATCGTGGGCTATGCGACCAGTTCGCGGGTGAAGGCGTCCCTGGCGGTGGCAGCGCTTGATGATGTGATGAGGAAACGAGGTTACCCACAGGGAGTGATCGTCCACTCGGATCGGGGCTGGCAATTCGGTTCGAGGAAGTTCCGCGCTGCCTTGAGGGCCTACGAAGCTGTTGGGTCGATGGGCAGGGTTGGGGCGTGTGGGGATAACGTTGCGATGGAATCGTTCTTCGCCCTCGTGCAAAAGAATGTTCTCGACCGCAGGTCCTGGGCCAGCCGCCGCGAGCTCTCGGCCGCGATCACCCACTGGATCAAACGGACATATCACAGGAAAAGACGTCAACGAGCGCTGGGCAAGTGAAACAACACTGGAACCAGCCGCGTCCCACGCGGCCTAACAATCAGAAGGAAAACTGCCAACCAAACCCTCAACAGCCCC
>NZ_RQSN01000038.1:0-1009 GCF_003957265.1 Actinobaculum sp. 352
ACAGCCTCCCGGGCCTCCGTATAGAGCGCGTAGTACCGGTCCGGGTCGTACCCTTCCAAGTGGACGGCCCTCCTATCCCACTCGGGCACGATCTCACAGTCACAGTGGTCGTGGAACCGATGGGAGGCGTCACCTGCCTTCTGCGGGGACGTGTACACCCAGCCCCTGGAGGCGAGCATCGTGCACCAAGCGCAGGTTTTAGCGCCCTGCGGGACGCGCGCCCAACGGGGCTTGGACGGATCCCCAGCAATACAGCGGCGGATCGTGTCCCGCTGGGAGTATTTCATCCACCGGTCCATACTGCCGTTGAGGACACGGAGCGTATCGGCCGGGTTGTCACCCCACAGGTGCCCGGCCGCCCACTTGGTCGTCTCCACGATGGCCTCATCGGGGATGTTCTTGCCGATCACCGGCGCGTAGCGTGGCAGTCCTGCAACCTTCTCACGCACATCCTCATACCATTCAACCGCGACCGTACTAGCAATGTCGCCATACCGGTCGACCAAGACAGGCATGAAGGTAATGAGGGCTTCACGGACAAGCTCCGGTTGGGTCAAATCCAGACGTGCCCAGAATCTCCGCAGATCCTGCCGGGCTAAGCGCGTGACTCGTGTTGTGGCCCCGCGCAGGCGCTGCACGTCCCGCAGCGTCGTCACACGTCTTCACCCCCCAACATCACCGCTGGTAGTAGTGTCAGCGTCAGCCAGGACCTCCATAAGGGTCTGCTTGGCTTGGGATCGTGCCATCTGAGCGCGAATACGGGCGATCTGCTCAGCCGTATACCCCAACTCCTCCAACGCGACATCAGTCTCAGCAAGCGCCGGTATTGCAGAGATTTGCTTAACCATCGCATCAGACTGGGACACAGTGGACGGCATGGCCGGGTTCCGCCACCGAGTCGACAGACCAGCCAACTCCCCAGACGGCTCAGACAGACCATCACGCAGCATAACCGCGTTCTGATAGACACGGGCTAGCGCGTACCCGTAGATACGGTTCGCAGCGGTCG
>NZ_RQSN01000039.1:0-919 GCF_003957265.1 Actinobaculum sp. 352
CGAATCCGCTCAGCATCCTCGCTGGTGGTTCCCGGCCTGGCGCCCATGTCGACCTCGGCCTTCTTCACCCAGGTACGCAGCGCCTCCGGATGGACGCCCAGCTCATCGGCGATCCTGCGGATCGCCCCCTTAGACCTCTCCGGGTCCCGACGGGCCTCCACAGCCATCCTGGTAGCCCGCTCCCGCAACTCCTCCGGATACTTCCTTGATGCACTCATGACAGTAATCCTTCCGTGTAATCACTGCCTCCATCAAACCCGGGACGATTCACCGGGACCCGGGGAACCGGGACCGGGACACGAGGCACGGGTGTGCGTGGTGGTCAGGCCCAGCAGACTGGCGCCCGCAGCACCGGCGTCCGCGGGACGGGCGTCCGGGGTGGCCAGACACAGCAGTCCGGTCGTGGAACCGGCGTAAGGGGCGGACAGGCCGCTGGTGGCCGTGGCACGGGCGTTCGTGGTGGGCAGGCCCAGCAAACTGGAGCCCGTGGCTCAGGTGTTCGCGGGACAGGTGTGCGTGGCGGCCAGGCCCAGCAGGCTGGTGCCCGCGGCACGGGCGGTGTTCGTGGAGCGCAAGGACAGCAGTCTGGTGTGCGTGGTGTCGGGGGCATGCGTGGTGCTGGTCGTAAGAAGAGGGATGAGCGGGAGCGGAAGTGGAGTCCGGAGGTGTGGTGTGCTTTGCGTGGTCGGGAGGTTCCGGATCCGCAGGAGGAGGAACGCCGCAAGGAGGAAGCGCTCAAGCGTTTGGATGCGGTGTGGTTGAGTCGTCATGGTGCCGAGAGTGTGCGTGAGCGTGAGCGGCGTGAGGCTGAGGAGGCTACCCGTCGTGAAATGTTCTCCCGCCCCCTCCTGTACTGGCGGCCGCCCCGCGAAGACGGACAACAACAATGACACCGGCATGTAGTAGTCACGGCTCCCGG
>NZ_RQSN01000003.1:0-272923 GCF_003957265.1 Actinobaculum sp. 352
CGTACCGGACATCGTCTCGTTACCCGCACCATCTACACACGTGTAATCGAAACCGAAAGACTGCGGCGCAAACTGAGCACCATCACCATCGACCGTCTTAGCAACAGTGAACCCACCAACCAGACGCGTGTACTCATTGGTCACGGTCATCGGCAGCGTCTTATCCTTCTCGATCATCACAGTGGTCGAGGAGTACGACGTCGCCAATGCATATCCCTCGCGCTGTGAAGACTCCGCATCCTCGGTCAATGTGCACGTCGTACCAACTGGCAGACCATCTACCATCACCGCCGTGCCGTCAGCCGGAACGGACAACGATCCAGAGGTCTTATCGGCATCATCACACGTGTAATTCACCTTGAACGACTCCCCGGTGCCAGACGTGTAGTCACCAGTCACCTTCTTCGCCACAGAGAACGAACCACGATCACGCGTATAGGTATTCGTCGCTTCAACGGCCACGCTCGCGCCGTCGGTCACATTGACTGTAGCCGTATCGCCATCGACAGCCGCACCATCAACCGTCAACTTGGTAGTCAACTGCGTATTGGCAACGGATGCGTCCTTCTCCTTGACCGTGCACGAGCCGGTGGGAACATCGGCCACACTCGCCGAAGAGCCCGCCTGCACCGTCAAGGTACCGGAAACAGTTGCCACACCCGCAGCATCCGCACAGCTGTAGTCGAAATCGAAGGAGGCCGGCGCAAGCTGAGCACCATCACCATCCACCGTCTTGGCAACAGTGAACCCACCAACAAGGCGCGTGTACTCATTGGTCACGGTTACTTCCTGTGTCTTACACTTTTCGATCATCACCTTGTCTGACGAGTACGACACGTCCAAAGCGTATCCGTCCCGCTGTGCGGAAGCCTCATCCTCAGCAACAGTGCAGGAGGTGCCCGCAGGCAGCCCATCTACTGTAACCGCTGTTCCGTCGGCGGGGACATTGAGCGTTCCCTCCGTCTTATCGGCATCATCACAGGTGTACTTCACCGTGAAGGAATCTCCCTCAACCGGAGTGTACTCGCCGGTAACGGCCTTCTTTACTGAGAACGAGCCGCGCTCGCGCGTGTACGTGTTGGTCGCTTCCACAACAACGGCCGAACCGTCGGTCACATTGACTGTAGCCGTATTGCCATCGACAGCCTCACCATCGACCGTCAATTTGGTAGCCAACTGTGCACCATCGACCCCTGCACTCTTTTCTGAAACAGTGCAGGTACCGGTTGGGATGTCCTCAGCAGATGCCGACTCCCCATTCTGAACCGTCAGAGTTCCTGAGGCAGTCTCTTTACCAGCAGCATCTATACAGGCGTACTCAAAATCGAAGCTCGCCGGAGCAAGGTCGGCCGCATCGCCTGCAACCGTCTTCTTCACTGAGAATCCACCACTGAGGCGCTTGTAGTCGTTCGTGAAGGCGACCTCAACGGGCGAGGTCGCATCCGAGATTTCTACCGTCTGCGCTTCCGGCACATCTAGCGAGTACTCGGCAAGTTGGGCAGAACTCGCGTCCTCAGTGATCGTACACGTGGTACCCAAGGCGAAGTTCTTATCGGACTTGACCGCATTACCGTCACCCTTAACCTTCAGAGAGCCAGTCGAACCGTCAGAACAGGAGTAATCGAAGCTGAACTCCTTACTCACTGCTTCCGCACTACCTGTCACGGTTTTCTTCACCGCGAAAGTGCCCTGCGGCGCCGTCGTGTTGGTCAACGTGACAGCCGTCGAAATCTGATCGCTGATCGTCAGCGTGTTTGTTGTGGAGCTGCCGATTGTGAACACCGGCGTACCCCACGAAAGTCCACTGGCGTTCTCCGAGTTCGGATCCTCCGAGAGCGTGATCTTCGTACCCTGCGGGAAGGTGCCGTTGAACGGTACCTTCTGGCCAAGAATCACGGTCATCGTCGTAGTACCCGTTAAGCCGTCTGCGTTCAACGTACCGGGAGCTTCCCAATCTGCGTAATTCGAGGCAGCAGCCGGAAGTTCATATTCCACGTCAACCGTGAACTCGGTGTTAGCAGGAACGGTGGCTGCTCCTGCACCGGTGGCGAGCTTCGTGATATCGAACCCGCCATAGCCAGCCTTCATATTAACCGTGATGGAGAAGGACTCGACGAAGGTGCGCGAGCTCTCACCCTGCACTTCGGTGCCGGTGATAGTTGCCTCGTTGTCGTACACGACACCACGAGTCACCTCACCACCCTCGAAATTACACCAGTAGACAACCGAGTAGTTCGAGTTCGGCAGAAAAGGACCGGTCACCTTGATCGTGGCGACCCTGCCGGTTGCGTCGATTTCCACATCCATATCGAAATCGCCCCAGGTGAGGCTGCGATCATTGCCGGTGGCATCGGTCAGCGCGTTGAGGGTGATAACAGAGTCTTGTCCCTCGGTGCCGCGATAGTAGAGAATCCACTCCCTGAACGTGGCGGGATCGAAGTACAAGCCCTCACCGAGAGTATCCGTGATGGTGATGGTTTGCCGACTTCCGTCGAGAGGGAGCCCTGCCTGCTGGGTCAGATACTCCGTGCCGAAGTTCAACCCCCACTGCATCTTGCTGCCATCGCTCAGAAGGCCGCCGGCCCACTTGTCGAACCTGAACTTCGAGAACGGCGTACCGATAACCTCACCAATACCACCGGTATCCGGCAGATCAACAGAGGTCACGCCGTTCGTGGTGATATCGGCAGTCTCTGAGTCAGTCGCCACCAATACGCGCAGCATGGCCGATCCGGTTCCACTGATAGCGGTGAAACCCGAGTTTTTCAGTTCCTCGGCCTTCTCATTGAAGGTGCACACGACGGTGGTCCGCGTGAGATCGCAAGTGCCGATCTCGACCTGCTGACCGTTGTAGGTCACCGTCATCGGCGTGCTCTTCGGATACTCCAGGTTCCGGAAATAGCTGCCGAGGTCGATAGTGAAGGAATCACCATCCTTCACATCGGCACTCGACGCATCCCAGGAGAAGTCGAGACGCGCATAGTCTTCAACACGCAAGCCTCCACCTTGTGGATTGCCATTGCTATCGGTCTTGGTCAATACGAGGTCACTGACCTTGATGTTTGGGTTGTCGGCCGCCTGAGCGGGCGCCACAATGCCGATTTGCGTGCAGAGCATTGCGACGAGCGCCGTGAACGCAAGCACGAGTCGGCGATACCGCCGCCCGTCTGGTGCGGCCACACGAGTGTGCCCAGTCATCCATTCCTCCTGAGGATTGTGTGTCAACTGTTCACCGCACCGTGGCTCCGGGCGTGACCAGAGCGCATGGTGACAGAAAACTTATCCTTCTTTGCTGATCGAACCTAGCACAGGGCGGGAGAGGACGCCGCGATTCGCGTTATTTCGCCACTTTGTCAGCCTTCACGGCGACAATTCTCCAATTGTGAGCACATAGACTCTGCCGTGAGTCTCCTCGCAGGTCACGGGCGCGCACATTTCGCCTTTTGCCCCGAAAGTGTCACAGGTGATCACATAACCCAACCGATAGACGTGACGAATCTCTCAGTCTTGCTGCCACGCCGTCCACAGGCGGGCATACTCCCCACCACTAACGACGAGTTCATCATGGCTACCAAGTTCAACAAGATAGCCGTCACGCATCACAGCAACTCGGTCTGCGTCATGTGCTGTGTAGAGCCGGTGTGCAATGGAAATAACGGTGCGTCCCGCCAGCACATTAGCCAGTGATTGTTCCACCGAACGCGCCGCCGTGGTGTCCAGTAACGACGTCGCTTCGTCCAGAATCAGCACCTTCGGGTCCAGAAGCACGATTCGCGCCAGGGCAATCTGCTGCGCCTGTGCCGGGGTAAGCCGTTTTCCGCCAGAGCCGACGACGGTCTCCAGGCCGTCCTCCAGTTCAACTAGCCACGTCGCATTCACACTGGCCAAAGCAGCGCGTAATTCGTCGTCAGTGGCATCCGGCTTTGCAAAACGTAGATTATCGGCCACCGTACCAACAAAGACGTGGTGTTCCTGCGTGACCAATGCGACCGTCGAACAGAGTTGCGCTTCCCCGATGCGCGTGACCTGCGCACCACCCACCTGCACCGCACCTGAGTCCGGGGCATTAATCCCGGCGATGAGTCGGCCAAGGGTTGATTTTCCCGCTCCCGACGGCCCAACAATGGCCAAGGTCTCACCCGGCCGCACATCAAGATCAACACCGTGCAGCACCTCCTCTCCATCGCGGTAGGAGAAATGCACGTCGCGGCAGGCCAGATCCGCTCCACGCGGCTCCTCGACGTCGTCGGAAACGGATTCGGAGGGAACCATGTCTACGCCGAAAATCCGCGCGAAGGATGCCGAGGAGAACTGCAGTTCGTCCATCCACCACCCCAGCTCCCACAGGGGGCCGCGCAATTGTTGCGTATACAGCGCCACTGCCGTTACCGCCCCCAGAGTGGTGACGCCACGTCCCATCAGGTAGGCGCCCCATGCGATCACGAGGAGGATCGGCAGTGACACAATCAGTTGCACCGCCACGATGAAGACGCTCCTGATCCACCCCGTGTACCGTTCATTGCGCCACAGCTCACGGATCAATACGCTCATACGCGAAACACGCATTTCTCCGAGCCGGAGAGAGTCAACTGTGCCGATCTGTTCGACTGTCTCGGACACCGTGCCCGATACCCCGGACCACAGGGCCGACGCCGCCAGATAGGCGGGAATGGAACGCCGGGTGTACCAGCGTATGGCGAGCCACATCGGAATAATCGGTACGACGACGAGGAAGCCGACCTGCGGCTCCGCGAGAACAGCGGCTCCCATTGTTACGAGGATCGTCAGCACCAGAATGAGAAAGCGCGGGATTCCCCGGTGCACGAAGGTCTGTACGCGATCAATATCATGCGTTGTCCGCCCGAGCAGGTCGCCGGTTCCCGCCGACTCCACAACCGAAATCGGCAGATGCGTGACCCTATTGACGACCCCGTTGCGTAACTGCGCGAATATCAGTTCGCCCAACACCAGGCTCTGATAGTTGCCGAAGTAGGCGAGGATTCCTTGAATCACCACCACGGCGAGCAGCAGGGCGATAAGGCGCTGGATATACCCCGGCGTCGTTCCGCTGGAGACCGCATCAATAGCGCGGCCAATAACCTGCGGTGCTACCACCGAGGCCAGAGCAACCAGGAGTTGCAGGCCGATAACCAGGCAGAATCGCCCGCGATGCTGCGCAACGAGGCCACCCAGCCTGCGCGATACCGTGCGGGAATCAGCGGTAGGTAGTCTCATGCGTCATCTCCTGGATACTCCGTGGTCGGCGCCGATTGATCATTGATATTCCCGGGCGGTGGCTCGTGAGTCACAGCGCGGTCTAGCGGCTGGGAAGCTGTAGCTAGGGTTACCGGTTGATTCTTAGATGCGGCGGACTGCGTTCGCTCACCGCGGTGCACGACGGCGACATACTCCGGGCTCTCAAGAAGCTGCCGGTGGGTGCCGCGCGCAACTTCTTTCCCATCCCGCACTAGGACGACTTCATCGCAATGGTTCAGCAACAGGGGCGACGTCGTCACCAGTACCGTGGTCCGGCCAGATCGGGCCTCAGCCAGATTCGCGGCAATTCGCGCTTCGGTATGCGAATCGACGGCGCTGGTCGGCTCCACCAGGATGACGATGGGCGGCTCCTGATATAGCGCACGAGCGAGGACGGAACGCTGCCGTTGACCGCCGGAGAGAGACCTCCCTCGCTCGGCGATTTGGCCATTAAGCCCTTCCGGCAGCGACTCGAGAACGTCATCGGCATGGGCGGTGCGAAGCGCCGCTAGCAATTGCGCGTCGCCCTCGGTTTCGCCCGACTCGGTGAAGAGGGGCCTGATGTCTCCATCCGGTGCCAGGGTGTCCTCGATCTGTTGACGTATGTCGCGCGGCTCAATGTAGGGAGCACTCGGACCGAGCAGCCCGGATCGCAGAGTGCCGGTGAATAGTTCGGCGATCGGCCCAACGTATACGATGCCGCGGCGGACTTCATCGACCGGATAACGACGGATGTCGACGCCGTCCGCGCGGACCTCATCCCGATCATCCCGGCGGGAGAGCCGCGACGCGATGGTTCTTGTCTCCCCGGATGCGGCAGACACCAAGGCCGTCATCACACCGGGCCGGACCGCCACGCCGCTGGCCAGATCGGTCAACGTCACCACACCCCAGTCCGGAGCGGGGAGCGATGTGCGGGCGGGGTCAGGGGCGCGGCCAGGGGCTAGGTCAGAGGCGGCGCCGGGGGTACGGCCGGGGGCTCGGCCAGAGGGGGCGCCAGTAACGCTCCCGCGCTCACCTGCATCTTCGCCGCCGACCCTCGCCTCGCTGCCCGAGTTCCGCTCGTCATTGGGCCAAGGTCCGTCGTCGCTGGCTTCGTGCTCGTCGTCGGCCTGGCGCTTGCCGATGCTGGCTTGGCGCTCGTCGTCACCAGCTAACGGCTCACCCTCAAATACGCGCGAGAACTTCTTCGCCGCAACCCAAGCGCGAGAGGTGATCTGAATCATCTGCGAAATCAAGCCGATTGGCATGGAAAGGAACGCCGTGTAACCATAAAAGGCGACCAGCTCTCCGGACGTCATGCTCCCGAGGTAGGTCATCCACAGCCCGCCACCGACCACAATCGCCGTGAATAGCGCCGGCCCCGCCGTTTGGATGGCGTCGAGCAGCGCCCGTGGCCGCGCGGCGCGTATACCAGCCTCCTGCACAGCCCGCGACTGCTTGACGTACGCCTCGTTGTAGCGGTCTTCCCCACCAACGCCGCGCAGAACGCGCAGTCCCACGATGGCATCGGAAGCTAGCGCCGTCAGTTTTCCCTGTTCCTCACGCTGGGCGGCAATCCGCTCTTGCAACGGCTTGATAATGCGAGAAATGCCGTACAAGAGCAGTGGCATGCCAATAATCACGAACAGCCCTAACGGCAGAGATACCCGCAGCATCAACACCGCGACAACGGCGAACGCCGCAAGGGAACTGACCAGTTCGGGTATCCATTCCAGCAAAGCGCCCAGTTTATTGCTGTCGCTGGTTACCACTGCCACAAGATCGCCAGAGGGCATCTCTTGCGACGTCGTCGTGCGGCGCATGAATACCTTGCGCATCAGAAGACGCACCGGATCCCATGTACCGCGCAGCCAAATTGCTGTTTGCGGCGTTTCTGCCAGGCCACCGAATGCCGCAAGCAGAACAATGCCCACGAAAACGAGAGTGGGTGGCACGAGTGCCGCCGTCAGTCCATGGTGCATATCCGAGTCGAGTAGGGTCCCAATCGCCCACGGAACAAGGGCCATGGAGATGTAGCTCATCGCGAGTACCGTGCTGCACAGCACGATGGGTTTCAGGTTGCGGCGCAGCAGCGCGCGGATGAGGGCACGCGGCCCGGAGGGAAGCTCCGGCACAGGATCGCGGTGCTCCACCGGCTCACGCATGAACTCGGGCCAGCGCTGCGGGTGCCAGCCAACGTGTAGGTGGCGGTCGCGCTGGGTGCCCGGAGGAGTCTTTGCACTGTCTGCGCGGTTCTGCTGGATGCCCGCATCGCGCACGCGGGCAGCGTCGCCGAAAAGATCGTTGTCTCGGTATGACATCTTCTACCTATCTCTGGCCGACCTAACTGGTCGACCCCTATGGCATGCCGCAGGTAGGCTGCATCGCGCTGCCCGGCGCTCAACTACTTTTGCATGGCTACTCCAGGTGCAGACCTGGAGTTGTCAACAAAATCGGTAAAGAAGTGTCATGGTGCAAAGTGTAGCAGAATGCTCTGCGACGTGTCGCTGGTGCGTGCCGCGGTGATACGAGCTACAACTCCCGTATTCTGGTCGCCGCGTTTCGCTCGAATGGCCCCTTGCCACGGCAACGCTTGTTGGCGGCGTCGCGGGCAACTTAGGCCCTGCTCTGGTCCGCCGCGTCACTCACAACCTCGACCACCGCTCGTCAACATTGTCTCTCGCCGACATCGTCGTAAACCTCGCCGCCGTGGCGACCTATGCTGCGGCAGCCCCCGCCGCAGCACCCGCTCTCTCCAGACCGGCAAGAACGTCCGCTACCAGATCATCCGCGTCCTCGATCCCCACGCTCAGTCGCAGCAGGCCAGGCGTCACACCGGCTGCGGCCTGCGCCTGGGCATCCATCGCCGCGTGCGTCATGGAGGCAGGATGCGCCACAAGAGACTCCACTCCACCCAGAGACTCAGCCAGGGAGAAATGCTCCAGTCCGGTGAGGAAGGCCTCCACGGCGGCCTCGCCGCCGACAAGCTCGAAGGAGACCATACCTCCGTAGCCCTGCTGCTGCGCCGTCGCTAACTCATGGTCAGGACTATCGGAAAGGCCGGGATAGTAGACTGCAGATACTTCTGGCCGCCCCGCCAAAGTCTCCGCAAGAACGCGCGCATTGCTCTGGTGCACGTTCAAGCGCGCCCGCAGGGTCCGCAGGCCACGCAGAGTGAGATACGAATCGAACGGACTGCCCGTCACTCCTAGCACATTCGCCCACCAGGCCAGGCGCTCGGCGTCCTCCGCAGTCTTCGCCACAACGGCACCGCCCACCACGTCGCTATGCCCGTTGATGTACTTCGTGGTGGAGTGCAGCACGATGTCACATCCGAGTTGCAACGGTTGCTGCCCGAGTGGTGAGAGGAAAGTATTGTCGGCGACGACGACGGCGCCCACCTGCTTCGCGGCCGCGGCCGTCGCGCGTATATCGGTGATGCGCAGCAGCGGGTTGGAAGGCGTTTCAATGAAGACCACTGCGGGCCGCTGCTCAGTGATGGCCGACACCGCCGCCGTTCCGGTCATTGAAACGAACTCAACGTCGAGATGGCGAGTTTCAGCCAATGTCGAGAGCAAACGCCATGTTCCTCCGTAACAGTCACATGGGGCGAGTACCTTCTGCCCCGGCTTGACGAAGGTCAGAAGCGCGAGCGTAATCGCGGCAGTACCCGTCGCCGTAACAACTGCTCCTGCGCCGCCTTCTAAATCGGCTAGTGCCTCGGCCAGAATTGAACGCGTCGGATTGCCGCACCGCGTGTAGTCGTACTCGCGTTTGTTGTCAAATGCCTCGAAAGCGAAGTTCGTCGAGAGGTAGACCGGGGGTACCACTGACCCGTAGGCCATATCGTTCTCGAGTCCTGCTCGAACGGTTCGTGTCGTATGACCTGCCATGTCCATCCTCCTTTGTCTTTCGCTCGATGTCTGGACTATCGCGCATAGGCCACACACGGACTGGCACGGACTGGCGCTCCCACTGGCACAGACCATTTCGGTCCCCCTCTGCGGCACTGCCATCCGTTTCCATACGTTGTTCCAGCGTGTGCGGATACCCTGAGGATAAATCGAGGCCTGCGGTTTCGCGAGCACTGCCGCATCGTGGATGCCACGGGCGAACGACCGCGATTTGTGCTCAATCATGCCGGTCCCGTTACCCGGCCTGGCGGTCTCGCGTCGCCGGTCGGTCCCTTCCTGGTTCCCGGCGGTTCATTCCCTCCCGGGCCTGGCGGTTTATTCCCTCCCGCGCGCCCGGAGGTTCGCGTCCCGGGCATTCACTCTCCCTCCCGCGTTTCCACACGTTCACGGTCCCAACCGTTCACGGTCCCTGCGCTTCAGGTTGTCGACGGTTCACCTTCCCACGCGCCTGGACCTCATCCCCGGCCTGGCGGTCACGTATCGCCGCTCCGTCCGCTCTGTCGCCTTTTGCCCGGACGGCCTTCCGTCCGGCGCAGGGTCTCAAATGCCTGCCGACGGGCATAACACTGGGCAAACCGCCATGATCACCTCCGCATCTGCTACGGCCCGCCCATTGAATGCACCAACGGCATAAGTGTGCCAGTGACACGACCCGCATCCACATGCCTCTAGCGCTGCGCATGTCTGATCTCAGCAGGGTCCATCCGCCCAAGTTCCGCAGGTCAGTGGGGGTCTGCCGTTGCATAGTCAACTGCCGTGGGTCGGTCTGTCCGGGCGTGACCCCCACAGCGGTAGATCTGCCCTAACACGACCTACGCAGGGTAAATCCGCCCCAACACGACCTACGCTGGGCAAATCCACCCCCAACACGACCTACGCTGGGCAAATCCACCCCCAACACGACCTACGCTGGGCAAATCCACCCCCAACACGACCTACGCTGGGCAAATCCACCCAAATCCCCTCCGTGGCCTACTCGGCCAACCAGGCACTGGCGCTCCTTCGGTGGTACTTTGTCAAAATCCCGTCCAAACGGAGCCAAAGTGGAATCACTCCATTTAAAGAATGGTGGAATTCCGCGGATTTGAAGCGATGGACTTTTTGTGAACTCGTCGTTTGGACGGGATTTTGACACCACGCCGCTCACACATCCGGCCCGGTCCACCCACACCCGGTCCAACCCACACCCGGTCCACCCACACCCGGTCCGACCCAGATGAAGAGACCTTCACAGTAACGCCAGCGCCAGAGAAGCGCGATCTTGCTACTCACTGATCCAGCCACAACCCACCTGCCCGGCTTGACACCGATCCACCGGAACAATGGCGAATGCTCCGCCGATACTCACGATCAGTGAGCGCCGGGCACCGGACCATCGGAACAGCGCCGGTCACCATCTGGTAATCGTCTACTGGCCTTCATTCGCTTACATCCACACAAGGATTGCGGCCCATCCAACAAGTCGACGTATCCACAACCTCGATTCGTCCGCGCCTTTCCACAGGAATTCGCATCGCCTTTCTTTTAGGTCGCCGTCTTGCCAATCTCAAGTCATGACGCAAGACGATGACATTCTCGCTCGCATACGCAGTTGCCACGGCGCTGTGCGACTGCTTGAGCTCCAATTGGATCGCACAGAACGCCGCCATGTCGACCGCCTAGTAGGTGCTGGAGAACTGATCGCCTATCCTCGAGGAGTGGTCGGCTTGCTGGGCGCCGAGCGCCATGTAGTCCTTGCTCGCATACACGGCGGAGTCATCACCTGCCAGCATGCGGCTTACTACTACGGCTACCCCCAATCCTCATCGTGGAGTGTGGTACATATCGCCATACCACATGGCCGATACCCTCACGCTGGTGATCTGGGAGGCTACTTCTATCCTCACGCTCGAGAGATTGTCCATGTGGAACGCTCCCTTGAACTTCCGGCACCAACTGCCTATCCAGTGGCACCCGTCCCGCTCGTGCTCGCCCGCTTTCTGCGTTGCGATAACCGCCAGGAGGGTCCGCTCATGGCCTGCGACGCCGCACTACACCAGTCGCATACCACAGCCGCCGCTATTGCCGCGCTATTACGCGGTCCCGGCTCCCGGCAGGCTCGCGATAGGCTCTCTCTGGCTAGTGCACGTGCGCGCTCGCCCCTGGAAACAAAGGCTCGGCTTCAGTTTCATGATGCGGGCATCAACTTCGCCGACGGCGTGCAGATTCCGGGCGTCGGCGAAGTTGATTTCGTGATTGAAGGCTGGCTGGTGGTCGAGGTTGACGGCTACAGCTATCACAACGACGACTATCAGTTCGCTGCAGATCGTTGGCGCGACCGCGAACTCTTCAAACAGGGTTATCGCGTTGCTCGTTTCACGCGGCAAGAAGTCGAGAACGGACTGATCGTATCGGAGGTCAAGGAGATTCTCGCTTCGCGCTACAACACTCAGCCAACTTAGTGAGCAGTATGGAGTATTTCACGCGAGGTGTGATCACCTAAGTACGGCCTGAGCGAGCCGACCGGTTGGTCAGAAAACCTGGAACACCCCGTTGTAGAGTGCAGTGTTCGAGGAGGCTTCACGGAAGGTCACTCCTCTCGACATCATCGCGTCGGAGGGCTCCGTCGAAGCGTCAGAACGCCGCGACTCCATCACGGATAGCAACTCCTCCTCGACCTCAAAACCCAGTCATCACGAGACTAGATCGAGAGGACCGGCCCGCAACTCCTCCTCGACCTCAAAACCCAGTCATCACGAGACTAGATCGAGAGGACCGGCCCGCAACTCCTCCTCGGCGTGAGAACCCAGTCCACCCTTTCTCAGAGTCGGAGGAGCCTGCCGCTGTGGCGCCTGCCGCGACTGTCTAGACCCGAAAGATCAACACTGTGAGGGAGGTCCCGACCGTTAGAGGTGTTGCTTCGTCGGGTTCGTCCAAATCCGCTCCGTGGTGTGCTGTTCCGACCAGGCCCTGGTGCTCCTTCTGTGGTACTTTGTCAAAATCCCGTCCAAACGAAGGCAAAGTGGAATCGCTCCATTTAAAGAATGGTGGAATCATGCGGATTTGAGGCGATGGCCCTTTCGATAACTCGTCGTTTGGACGGGATTTTGACACCCATCGGAGCATCAGATCGCATGGCCCGGTCATGGTCGCATCGGCAGACCCAAGCATGAGCCCGGCGCCGCACTCGGCGCTGGGACACACCAGACCGCTAGAGCGTGACGGGCCCCGGCGAGAAAGAGCATGCCGACAACCCAACCATGAAACGGACAACAAACTCCACACTAGAACACACCACACCACTAGACCCTGACGGGCCCCGGCGAGAAAGACCATGCCGACAGACCCCGGCATGAGGCGGGCACCGCACTCGGCACTGGGACACACGAAACCGCTAGAGCATGACGGGCCGGGCAAGAAAAACCATGCCGACAACCAGACCACAAAGCGGACAGCTTCTCCGGCCTTAAAGCCGCTTCTCGTTGCGTTCATAACCAGCTGGACGGAACACAGGCATGAAAAGTGGTTTAAGCAGGAGCTAATGCGTCTGAACTTGATTGACGGTCCGGCCGTAGGCGGGCTTGGCAGGTTACTAGTACCAGGTGATCAACTCACCGGTGCCAGATGATCAACCGAGATGAATGGTGCTCAAGGGGGGAGTTGAACCCCCACGCCCTTTCGGGCACACGGACCTGAACCGTGCGCGTCTGCCTATTCCGCCACTTGAGCTCGAACGCACCGCACTTGCGGGCTAGCCGCCTCTGAATGCGTTTTCAGCATGTATCAGCTTAGTGGGGACCGGTTCTAATTCCAAGTCGATGCAGTGTGGAGCCGCCCACGAAGAACGGCCATCTGACCCAAGTGTGGCCACACCGAATTGAACGGAACTTTTCCCGCGTCGGCACTCCCGCGTCAGCACGAGGCGCGAGTGACACCGCCCACATTAATTTCGCCATTGCTCCTGATAGGCACGGTGCCGTCTGGCATGGAACCTCATCAGAAAGGTAACAGCGCGATAACAAGGATGCCAAAAGCATCAACGAACCCGTAAGGTGTGATAGGTGGACTTTGCTTCACCGGAAGGATGCAGGGTTTCGCTGCTGGTCAGCGGACACTTCGCAGTCGCACGAGGTTTGTGCCCTTTGACGGCTCCTCGCTGAGAGCACTCCCGTCGAGAGACCGGTTCAGCCGCTCAGCGGCACTCGCTAGCAGGCAGGCGCCGCCCTCAGCGGCTCGCCTCGCCCTCAGCGCCTTGCCTCGCCCGCAGCGGCCGTGTATCCAGCCGGGGAAGAGTCCTCTCCCCGATGAGCCGGGATGGCGCCACTTCGGTTCCGCCGCTCAAAGAGGATAAAGTGTCATCGGCCGGAGGTGGTACATGGTTGTCAGCACAGGTGAGACCGAGTTGTCAGCACAGGTGAGACCGAGCACCGTGATGCGACCGTGCTCTCTGGTCGAACGGCGCACCGTGATCACTACAGGTGCGAGGTGCAGGAGGTAAAGCGTGGGTGCTTTCGATAAGTTCGAGAAGGGCGTCGAGAACGCCGTGGCCAACGCCTTTTCGCGTGCCTTCCACTCGGAGCTCAAGCCGGTGGAGATCACATCGGCCCTGAAGAAGGCCATGGATAAGAATGCGGCCGTTATGAGCCGTCAACGCACCATCAGCCCCAACGACTTCACAATCGCACTATCCGCCGCCGACTTCAGAAACGTTGACGATTGGGGGCAAGACGCCTTCGCCGAGGAACTCATCCGCTCCGCCACCGAGTACGCCACCGACCAGGGCTACACCTTCCTCGGACCCATCTTGATCCGCTTTGAAGAGGACGCCTCTTTGAAATCCGGCAACCTCCATATCACTTCGTCCACGAAACGCGGCGCCGTGGCACCGGCAACCTCCAATGCAGCTTCTACCGAGCACCCCATCATCGAAATCGGCTCGGAACGTTACCTCCTCACCGGCGATGTCACGGTGATCGGACGCGGTTCCGATTGCGACATCACTATTGATGACTCGGGCATCTCACGCCGTCACCTGGAACTACGCGTGACGCCAGGCGGTGTTATCGCCACCGATCTCGGATCGACCAACGGAAGTTTCGTCGAAGGGCACCGTATTTCCGCCGCCACCTTGGTGGATGGCAATACAATCACGGTTGGACGAACACATATCATGTTCTGGACCAGCCCGGAGGACGAATGAGCACCCTAGTCCTAACCCTGCTGCGCTTCGGTTTCCTCGCTCTGCTGTGGTTGTTTGTATTCGCCGTGGTAATCACGGTGCGCAAGGACGTTTACGGCAGCCAAGTGCGTGACCGACGGCGTCGCGTCCCGCGCCGTGACTCCGTGCCAGCCCCCACTCCCCAACCTCAAAAGTCAACTCCCCGCGCCCCGACCTTGGCTGTGACAGGCGGACCATTGGCCGGCACGACTCTGCCACTTGGGCAGGCATCCATCGTCGTGGGACGCTCACCCGACAGTGCACTCGTACTGGACGACACCTATTCGTCGTCGCGCCATGCCCGGATCTACCACAACGACGGTCAATGGTGGATCGAAGACCTCGACTCGACGAATGGCACTTTCGTCTCCGGCAAACGCATTAGTACCCCAACGCCGCTACCGCCGGGCGCGTCGATCGTTATCGGTAAGACCACGATGGAGTTACGCCGATGAGTGTGCAGCTTCGTTTCGCCGCATTCTCCGATGTGGGCCTTATCCGCAGCAGTAATCAAGACGGCGGTTATGCGTCGCCAAACCTACTTGTATTAGCCGACGGGATGGGCGGTGCCGCCGCCGGAGACGTTGCCTCCTCGGTCACCGTTGGCTACCTCGCCGCACTCGACGACGACGTCCACGGCGCCGATGATCTACTCCCGCTGCTCCGCGAGGCAGTCAATTCCGCTCATGAGGACCTCATGCAGCGCTCGGAGGACGACCCGGAACTGGCCGGATTGGGCACCACCTGTATTGCACTGCTGCGCTCGGGCAATAAACTCGCCATGGTCCACATCGGAGACTCACGGGCCTACCTGCAGCGCAACGAGAAGCTGACGCAGGTCACGCATGATCACACCCTCGTCCAATTCCTCGTTGATCGCGGCCAACTCACTCCGGAGGAGGCTGAGCACCATCCCAAGCGCAATGTGATTATGCGCGCGCTCGGCGATACACCCGGCGACGTCGAGTTGGACGAATCGGTACGCGAAGCGATTCCCGGAGACCGCTGGCTACTCTGCTCGGACGGCCTGTTCGGCGTCGTCTCCCATGAAACCATCAAACACACCCTGCGGAACTACCATGACCTGGCGTCTTGCGGCGAGCATCTCATTGAACTGGCCCTGGCCGCCGGAGCTCCGGACAATGTGACCGTTGTCCTCGGTGACATCGTTGACGACGAGAAGGCGGGACCAGCACAGAGCCAAGAGCCCATCATCGTGGGCTCCGCCGCCGTTGATCACCATCGTCCTACGCGTGGTGGAAATTCGGCGGCTGCCCGCGCCAATGTGCTTTCCTCCCCACCACGCACGGCCGATGAGGAAACAGACACGGAGCCGCTTGACGAAGAAGAGCACCACCGCTCGCGCATCCCGGCACGCATCGCCGCTCTGCTCGCGGTGCTTGTTCTGATCGGTGGCGCCCTCTTCGGCGGCTACCGCTGGACGCAAACCCAGTACTACGTCTCCAGCGACGCCGGATACGTGACGATCTTCCGGGGAATCCCGCAGACCCTCGGTCCAATGGCACTCTCCTCGGTCGTTGAACGCAGCGATATCCGCGTGGCAGATCTCCAACAGGTGGCACGGGAGAGACTGCGCACACCCATCACGCGTAGCTCACTGGCCGAGGCGCGCGAGATCGTTGACAACCTGGAAAGCCAGCTGGCACCCTCGTCCCAGCCGAGTTCCTCCGCGTCGCCGTCACCCTCCGCGTCGCCGTCGCCCGACCAGCAATTCACATGGGAGTCGTGGGGTATTGATCCCTCTCGACTCTTCGGGCGGGATGAGCCATGAGCGTCGTAACACAAACCCAGGCTCGTAAGGGGCGTATCCCCGAGCTGCTGCTACTCACACTTGCTCTGGCAATCGGCTTCATCGCCTACTATCTGGTGCATATCGGCACCGGCGGTACGGGGCTGCCAAGCAATATGACTGCGATGACGGTCCTCGCCGTTGTGATTGCAATCGGTGCCCATCTGATGATCCGGCATGTCGCTCCCTATGCCGATCCTGTCCTCTTCCCCTGTGCCCTCGCCTTGAATGGCGTCGGTCTAGCCATGATTTACCGGATCGATGTAGCCTCCGAATCCAACGATGTGCGCAACCAATTGATCTTAAGTGCCGTCGGCATGGTGTTCATGGTTGGAACCGTTGTGGTTTTGCGCGACCACCGGCTGCTACGCCGATTCACCTGGACCTCCTTAATCCTCGGCGTCGTTCTGCTTCTCCTGCCTCTTGCTCCCGGTATCGGAATTGGTTTCCAGGGCGCGCGCATCTGGATCCGCGTAGCCGGTTTCTCCTTCCAGCCCGCCGAAGTGGCGAAGATCTGCTTCGCCGTCTTCTTCGCCAGCTACCTCGTATCCGAGCGCGACAATCTTTCGCTGGCCGGCCCGAAGGTCCTCGGCCTGCATCTACCAAAAGCCCGGCACATGGTGCCCCTGCTGCTCGCCTGGCTGCTCTCCATGGGCACTCTGGCAGCCGAGAAGGACTTCGGTACGGCAATCCTGTTCTTCGGCCTATTCGTCGCCATGCTCTATGCGGCAACGGAACGGGTCTCCTGGATTATCATCGGTGCTCTCCTCACGGCAGGGGGCGTGGCGGCCCTGGTGGAAGCGATGCCGCATATTCAGGCACGTTTCACCATCTGGCTACACGCTCTGGACGCCGACGTATACGACGCCCAGTACGGCTCTTACCAGCTGGTCCAGGGCCTCTTTGGCATGGCCTCGGGGGGACTGTTCGGAACCGGGCTAGGCGAGGGATATCCGACTAAGTCGTATGCCGCCAACTCGGACTTCATCATGGCATCGCTGGGCGAGGAGATTGGGCTGGTCGGCATGCTCGCCTTGCTGTCGATCTACCTCCTGCTGGTTATGCGCGGCCTACGTACGGCTATCTTCCTGCGCGACGGTTTCGGCAAACTGCTCGCCACCGGACTTTCCTTCACCATTGCCATTCAGTGCTTCATCGTGGTCGGCGGTGTCACACGAGTCATCCCTTTGACCGGATTGGCCATGCCGTTCCTTGCGCACGGTGGTTCGGCACTGCTCGCCAACTGGATTATTATTGGCTTGCTTCTTAGAATTTCCGACGCCGCTCGGCGGCCGGCTGCTGCCGACCCGCTACCTCCGCAGGAGATTCTTGAGCAGATCCCCGAATACGAACAGGATGCCGACTCGTCCGAATCACCCGAGGACGAACCATCCGACTCACAGGAGACCCAGGTGGTGAACATCCGATGAACCGTCCGATTCGTCATCTCGCTACCCTTGCCACTGCGATGTTCGTGTGCCTGATGGTTGCGGCAACCTACATTCAGTTCTTCCAGGCTCCCCGGCTGAATGCGGACTCCCGTAATTCGCGGACACTGTACCGCGAATACGGCACAGATCGCGGTCCGATTATTGTGGATGGCGAAGCAATTGCATCGTCCTCACCGGTCGATGACCCCTACCAGTATCAGCGCGTCTATTCACAAGCCAGCAACTACTCGAATGTCACCGGCTACTTCTCAACCTCCTTCAATTCGATGACCGGCATCGAAAGAGCCGAGAACTCTGTTCTCGGCGGCTCGGACTCGTCGCTGCTGACCCAGCGTTTGGAAGAGCTTGTTACCGGCAAGCAGCCGCAGGGCGGCGGTGTGGAACTCACCATCAGTTCCAAGGCGCAGGAGGCCGCGATCAACGCCATGGACGGCCAGAAGGGCGCCGTCGTTGCCCTCGATCCAAAAACCGGCGCTATCCTCGCGCAAGTGTCCATCCCCACTTATGATGCGAATTCCCTGGCAACACACGATAAAACAGCCGCCAGCGAGGCATGGGACGCTCTTTCCAACGACCCGAATAAACCTCTGGTGGACCGCACAATCGGTGGTGATCAGTACGCGCCCGGCTCCACATTCAAGATGTTGACCGCCACCGCGATGCTGGAGAAGAATCCTGACATGACGCCGGACACCTTGGTGGAAGCACCAACCAGTTACACCCCTCCGGGTACCTCCCACAGCATTGAGAATCCCGGTGAGGCCGTGTGCGGCGATGGTTCCGGCCGGGTCACGCTGCGGCAGGCCTTCGTGCAGTCCTGCAACACCGCCTTTGCGATCGGTGGCGTCGAAGTAGGAGCGGAAGATATGATGGCGCAGGCCGAACTCTTCGGCTTCGGCGATACGATTCAGACCCCGCTGCGAGTATCCGCCTCTCGCTTCCCGGAGCCCGAATCAACAGCTGCGCTGGCCATGGATTCCTTTGGCCAGCAAGACATCCGGGTCACACCCATGCAGATGGCTATGATCGGGGCGGCAATCGCGAACGACGGCGTGCTGATGAAGCCCTATCTGGTACAGCGGACCCTGACGGCAGATCTGGAAACGCTGAGTACAAGCAAACCGCAGGTGTATTCACAGCCCATGAGCGAGCAAACTGCGGATTATATGACCGAGATGATGGTCGATGACGTCAACTCCGGCACGGGTTATCGGGCCGCGATTGACGGCATTGAGGTGGCAGGTAAGACGGGCACTGCCGAGATCAGCTCGTCCACACCCCCACACACCTGGTTCGTTGCATTCGCACCGGCGGACGATCCACAGATCGTGGTTGCGGTTGTTGTGGAAAATGCCGGCAACGCCGGTTGGAGTGGCGACGGCGGGTCGGTGTCCGCACCAATCGCCAAACAAGTCATCGAGGCGTATCTCAACCAATGAGTGAGGCGGAGTGAAGCGGTATGACCAACGATTTACGGCAGAATATGGCCAAGAAGGAGGGGTGACGCGACATGCCTGATATTCCCCGCGTCCTCGGTAAACGCTATGAAGTGGGCGACCTCATCGGTAGAGGTGGCATGGCTCAGGTACATCTGGGCTATGACACACGCCTGTCGCGTACGGTTGCCATTAAGGTGCTGCGTACCGACTTGGCGCAGGATCCGATGTTCCTGGCCCGGTTCCGCCGTGAGGCACAGTCTGCTGCGGCACTGAACCACCCGTCGATTGTGGCCGTGTATGACACCGGCGAAGAGCAGGTTTCCACCGAGACGGGTAAAGCGATCTCCTTGCCCTACATTGTCATGGAGTACGTCAAAGGGCGCACCGTCGCGGCTTTGCTGGCGGATGGCGACCCGGTGCCGATCGGTGAGGCAGTGCAGATTGTGGTAGGCGTGCTCTCCGCCTTGGAGTACTCACATCACGAAGGTATCATTCACCGGGACATTAAGCCGGGCAACGTGATGATCACGCCGGATGCCAAGGTGAAGGTGATGGATTTCGGGATCGCCCGGGCCATTGCGGACTCTGCTGCCACCATGACGCAGACGAATTCGGTGGTGGGCACCGCACAGTATCTTTCGCCTGAACAAGCCCGCGGCGAAGTGGTGGATGCACGCTCCGATCTGTACTCCACCGGTTGCCTGCTCTACGAACTGCTGACTGGAAAGCCCCCGTTCTCCGGCGACTCCGCCGTGGCGGTTGCCTACCAGCATGTGTCGGAGACACCGAGGCCGACATCCCAGGTAGCACCCGACATTCCGGATGCCATTGATCGGGTTGTAATGAAATCCCTGGCGAAGCAGCGCGACGCGCGGTATCAAAGTGCGGCGGAGTTCCGTAACGATCTGCTCTCCGCTGCGCGGGGTGAGGGCGTTGACGCGCCCTCCGTGACTTCGTGGAATATGGCACCGGTGGCGGTGTTCCCGCCCACACAGGTGGCGCAGGCGGCTCCCACCACGGTGGATACCGCAACCCAAGCCGCTGCGGCCACCACCTACGCCCCGGCGCAGACCGGTACGCAGGAAGCTGTTGACGAGGAGAAGGAAAAGACCCGCCGGAAGAACCGTGCCATGATTTGGGGCGGCATCGCTTTGTTGGTGATCGCCTTGGTGGCGATCCTCTGGGCCGTTCTCTCCGGTCGCGATCCCGAGCCCACGCCGACGACGACCACGACGGCCACAGTTAGTCAGGTGGAGGTTCCCCGACTCACAGGCATGACTGAAAGGGAAGTCGAGAAGGCGTTGGAGGCAGCTGGTCTTGAGTTCCGTAAGGGCAACGATGTCGCTTCCGACACGGTCGAGGAAGGATTATTCGTCAGTTCTTCCCCGAGTCCCGGCGAGAGCGTTGATCCCGGCACTACCGTGACCGTGCATTTCTCCTCCGGCTCCTCCGCAGTGGAAGTGCCAGATTTGAGCGGGATGACGACGGAACAGGCGGCAAACCGTTTGCAGGAGTACGGTCTGACACTCGGCGGAACCACAACCGTTGATGACCCGAGCCAGTCCAAGGATCGTATCGTTTCACAGACCCCTAACGCGGGTGCGTCGGCCCAGCGTGGCGACTCGGTAACGGTGACTGTCGCCTCCGGAAATGTGATTGTGCCAACTTTGGTTGGCTTGTCAGAAAGTGACGCGACCGCAGCGTTGAATGCCTTGAATCTTAACGTGAATACACGCTCAGAGAAGGTCAGTGACTCCTCGCAGGACGGTAGGGTCATCAGTGCCAGCGCCAACGAGGGGGACACGGTTAGCCAGGGCAGCTCGGTGACCATTACCGTCGGGCAATACACCGAACCGTCTACCGAACCTGCGCCATCGGAGCCAACGGAGGAGCCAACATCCTCTGACGGGTAATGCGGTCGGCACTGAAAGCTCTTATCAGGTTCACGGCAGCCCGGTACGTCACTGATGTGCCGGGCTGCGGCGCATCCCCGGCAGCACTCAGTGCTCCCGCACCAGAGGCTTCTTTCCCTCCGCGAGCGCCAGCGCGTTGGTTGATCCACACAATGTCAACCAGTTGGCGAGCATGCGATGGCCACCCACCGTCATCACTGACTCCGGGTGGAACTGCACCCCCCACAGTGGAAGCTCCGTGTGCTCGAAAGCCATCACCACTCCGTCCGTCGTCGTCGCCGTAATACGCAGACAATCTGGGATGGTCTCCGGCACGACGGCCAAGGAGTGATAACGAGTAACACGCAGCGGGCTCTCCAGACCCGCGAAGACGCCCGTCCCATCATGGACTATTTCGGACGTCTTTCCGTGCATGAGCTCCGGGGCGTGGGCGACGGTCGCTCCGAATGCCTCGCCGAGGCCCTGTTGCCCCAGGCATACGCCAAGCATGGGTTTGTGCAGTCGTGCGCATTCGCGGATCACATCCGGCGCTTTGCCGGCGTCAGCCGGTGTTCCCGGGCCGGGAGACACCAGCACGCCGTCGGCGTCGGCAACGCTTGCGAGGTCGACGACGTCGTTGCGTACCACCGTTGTCTGCGCCCCGAGAAGCCGCAGGTAGTCGACGATGGTGTAGACGAAGCTGTCGTAGTTGTCGATAACGAGGATGTCAGTCATTCAGCCCACCGTATTGTCGAGATCGGGTAGGAAGGTATCAGCAGCCCACGGATACACCCAGGTGAACAGGGCCACCACAATTGCGGCGACGATGATAATGGCCTCCAGAGCCTTCAACCATCGCGGGCCAGGTAGATGCCGCCATATCGCTGCATACATTGTGATCCTTTCTCCGTGCCGCGAGTGTTGTTGTTCGGCCTGGCACTTGGTACTTCGCATCCTGCCCAAGCCGTTAACATCCACCGGGCCAGATATCTACTTCGCTAGCTCCTCGGGAATGCCGTCATCGCGTGCCACCCAATGATCATATTTCGCGTGGATGACCCACCGCTTGTCCGACACAAAGGGTGGATGGCAGGTGGTGATTGTCAGGTGGCGCTCGGTTGCCTCCGCCTCCAGATCGCCGGGAACCGGTGCGACTACCTCACCTTGCGAGGGCTCAACGATATACGAGTCGGTGACCTTGTAGATGAGGTATGCGTCCTCCGTTTCGACGATGATCGCGTCGTCAACCTGGAGCTGATCCACGTCGCGCATGGGTGCGCCGTACGTCTGGCGGTGAGCGGCAGTGGCGAAGTTACCGATCTCCCCCGGGTAGGCGGTGTCGGGGTAGTGCCCGAATGCTCCCGTATCCAACACGGTTTTCAGGCCGACTCCCTCTCGGATCGTGTCGACGTTATCCACTCCAAAACGCGGAATGCGCATTAGTCCGATCAGCGCGCCCTCATCGGTTGGATGTGGAACTGCGGGTGGATCGTCATAGCGCGGGGTACCAATTTTGACCGGCGCTTCTCCCCAGTCGTCCTGGATCTTCTCGATGGCGGCGGCCTGCTCCTGCTTGGCAACCACGTCTGTCCACCACAACTGCCACACGACAAATAGTCCGACGACGATGCCGACGGTGATCAGCAGTTCACCAAGAACGCCCAGCGCGCGCCAGAATAGGGAGCGCTTCTTCCTGGTCGAACGCTGCCGCGTTGGAGCGTGCATAGCTACGGTCTCCGGGAAATCAGCAGATGCGACGTCTTCGGAATACAGCGTCTCGTCGTCGCCGAAAAAGGCAGCCAGACCGCCTGTGGATTCGCCGCTCGCGGGTTCAACGTCCGCGGGTTCAACGCCCGCGGGTTCAACGCCCGTGGCCGCGGCGCTTGCGGGTTGGAGGCTTGCGGGTTCGCTCTCCGTCGCCCGCGACCAGCTCTCGTCAACTGCGGGCGAGCCGGTCGAGTCAGACGACAACGCGCCTCCCCGGTCGGACTTCTGACTGTGGCGTCCCATGAATGCACCCCTTTCGACGATAGCTACTAGACTAACGTCTTCCTTGATAGGCGGCATCCCGCCAGCATGTCGTCCCATCTATCCGGGGCCCAGGCATGGCTTGGCTGGGGGTAGACGCGGAATCGGTACCACACCGCCGAACCACTACCACGCCGCCGAATCACTCTCACATGGAATTGCTACCACGCGCGGCGGTTATCGCCCCGGCGCCCCCGCTTGCGGCAGGTCTGCCGACGGGCCAGGCAGCAGCTCGCTACGGTCCAGAGTAATCTGGCCGGTCCCGCTTGCTGCACCAGAGCGAGCCGAAAGGAGGTCGAGTCGCCTTCCTGGCGTATCCGCCTCGGCCGGAGAGCCTCCCGGATAGTCCCCGGGAGCAGCGCAGACGCCTGAACAGGCGATGTTGTGGACCCGCACGCCCGAGAAAGTCGCTACTCTAGTGCTGGCAACATTTACCGAAACAAGAGGATGAGGATGCCCGAGTCTGCAGAGCGCGAAAAGTCGACTGAGCGCGAGAAGTCTACGCGTAAAGCCAAGGAGACCCGCGAGAAGAAGGGCACGTCCAGCGCTTCAAGCTCGAAGAAACCAGCTCCCAAGGGAACCAAGAGGGGAATCGAGCAGCAAGAAGAGCGGCGGCGCCGCGCGTCTTCCCGCAAAAAGGTGAAGCCGACCGAAAGGCATTCGCCACGTTGGTGGGCTCCGCTGATGGTGACGTTGATGGTTCTCGGCCTGCTGGTTGTCGTGGTCGCCTACGTTTCTGGTGGTGGCCTGCCCGTTTCTGCCTGGTCAGGATCGAACAATAACCTCTTCCTCGGCTTTGGCGTCATGCTTGTCGGCTTCCTTATGACAATGGGCTGGCGGTAGCTTTCACCTGGTCGACGGCGCAACCTCCCGACGAGGCTCGCGGGAAGCGCTTCACACGATGCTCTGCGATGGAGGTTCCCGGTAGCCGAGAGGTAGGCGGAAACACGTGGACATCGGAGCGGCTCACGAACCTGCTCGAGCGGTCGGTGCCATGACTTCGGGTGGGCCGGGCGGTAGATGGTAGATCAAGTGGCCTGCGCGATGGCATCGGGTGGCCCGTGCAATAGCCGCGGGTGGCCTGTGAAATTAATCAGCTGGCCTGCCCAATGGCTTCGGATAGCCGCACAATGAGACCACATTACCGCTCTAATACCCCGGGCAGTGCGCTGCGCACGATCCACAGCTGTGCACACAACTGTGGAAAATTACATGGGTGTTATTCGCCGTGTACGGCGGCGTCACTCCACATGGCTCGGCATCTGCCGAGCCATTTCATCTGTGCAACGCGTGCCGGGACTATGCAGGTTGGGGTCGATGCAAGTCCGGCTCCATACGGGTTGGGAGTTCCGCAGGTTGGGATCGACGTCGGTGAGTGGCGCGGCAAATGGCACGTAAAGGCCAGGATCTACGCGCATCGGGGTCTGGCAGCGGTGCGGGGGTCGGTTGCCACTGCCGGGGGCCAGGATCCACGCGCGCCGGGATCTGGCAGGACGGGAGTGCCGCGCGCCGGGATCTGCGCAAGACGGGGTCCATAAGCGATTATGAGCACGGCCCGAACATGCCCGTGCTCAGCTCTTGCGGCGTCGAAACACTTCACAGACCGGGTAGCCGTGGTACTTCCACACCTGCTTTTTCACCGCCGATTCGCCTCAAGTGGAAACACTTCACAAGCCGTGGTACTTCCACACCACGAGAACCAGTAATACCAGCGCTGTACCCACAATAACCGCCACGTCACGCACGCTGCGCTTCCGGCGTGTCCAATCCCGTCGATGCGGCAGCATTAGCGCCATCATTGCGGCACCGGTAATGATTCCTCCGAGATGCGACTGCCACGAAATGTTCATACCAGGCATGAAGGTAAGGACCAGATTCAGACCAATGGTCACCAAGATCATCGTGGTGTCCACGCCGAAATGGCGGTACAGCACGAACAGAGCGCCGAACACACCGAACACCGCTCCCGAGGCGCCAACCGTTGCGGTTATCCAAGTCTGCCCAAGCGGATCGGCTGCCAACAAAACGGTCACATTACCCGCCACCGCAGACAGAAGATAAATCGCCAGAAAACGGAGCCGCCCAATAGCCGGTTCCAGCGCTGACCCGATGAGCCACAGCGCGTACATATTGAGAAGAAGGTGCCAAGGGCCGGCATGCAGAAATGCGGAGGTCAGGAAACGCCACGGCTCGGCGTCGCCGACAAGCGGAGCGAAAACCATCCACCCGCCGATCTGCGAATGAACTCGTTCCACCAGGGCAACCAATACACACGCAATTACAAGGGTGATCGTAACCCACGGCTTATGCGGACCCAGGCCGAAAAAGCGTGATAGCCAGGACGGCTGCTGAGGGGGCACGCTCGCGCTCCTTTGGCGCGGGACACCAGAGGAGTACGAGCTGTACCCGCCAGCATCGCTATGCCTGAGATCTCCAGATTCCTCCGCGAATCTGCCGCCGTCCTGACTCATGAGCTTGAGTCTACTCCGTAACCGTCACGGATTCGATCACAACGGCATCCAGTGGACGATCCGCCGCGCCGGTAGCGACCTGCGCGATCTGATCGACAACTCCCTGCGACTGCTCGTCATTGACCTTGCCGAAAATCGTGTGCTTGCCCTGCAGCCAGGGAGTTGGTGCAACCGTGATGAAGAACTGCGACCCGTTGGTTCCTTTTCCCATCCGAGTACCAGCATTGGCCATCGCAAGAATGTAGGGCTCGTTGAAATTGAGCTCCGGGTGGATTTCGTCATCGAAGGTATAGCCGGGGCCTCCCGTCCCCACGCCCAGCGGATCGCCACCCTGAATCATGAACCCGGCAATCACGCGGTGGAAAATAACCCCGTCGTACAGCGGATCGGTAGTCTTCTCGCCGGTGGCGGGATGTGTCCACTCCCGCTTGCCGGTGGCGAGCTCGGTAAAATTGGCCACCGTCTTCGGCGCATGATTCGGATATAGTTCGACGACGATGTCGCCGTAGTTCGTATGCAGAGTTGCTTCCATGAGATACATTTTCCCACAGTGGAGGCGATGGCGCGCGGGTACCGCTGTCAGCGAATGTTAAGAAAGGCGCCGGGCACGGGCGTTCGGCCGGACGAGCAACTCCGCAAAATGTGGAGCCTGAACGAAGCGCCACACATGCAGATATCACTCGGTTAGCAATGGACGGGTACAGCTGTCAGCGAAGCGAAGCCCCGCAGAAGGCTGACATTAGTCGTGCACTGGGCGAGAATAGGGGGAAGAATAGAACACAGTGGCTCCGTCGGGCCATGGCGGTATAGCGATGGCCGACCGAGGAGGCATACCGAGGTCCAAGGAGATTGTCATGTCCATCCAACGAAAAGAAACCGCCGAGTACACCCGAAAGCTGGCCGAGGACTTGGCCGAGCAAGCCATTGTGGCTGGTAAGCAGGCATCGGCTTTTGCCGCCCAGATGGCAAGCCAGGCACAGGACCTAGCCGTCCAAGGAAAGGAGTGGGCGGCTCCCCGCGTCGAAGACGCCGCCACCCGGTTACGGCCCGTCGTCGAGGATGCACGTGACCGCGCCGCTATCGCCAAAGAGAAGGTTGTGACCGAGTACATCCCGAAAGCAAAACGCGTAGCGAAGGCTGCCGCCGCCGCAGCACGGGAGTCGGAAGGTGATTTCCGCACACGCGCCCTCGCCGTCCAGACCTCAGCCACTAAGGCCCTGGCCGAACCAGCACCCAAGAAGAAGCGGCGGGGCAGCAAGCTGTTGTGTACCTGCGCAATTCTCACCGGAGCGGCTGGTGCCGCGTACCTGCTGTGGAAGCGGTCGCAGCCGGTAGAGGACCCATGGGCAGAGGCGTATTGGCAGGATCCGGAGGATACGTCGGCCGGAACGCAGGAAGCAGCGGCGGCGTCGGAAACACCCGCCACTGCTCCATCACCAGCGGATGCCGCCGAGACCCTGGCAGAAGCCGTGGAAGAGGCCGCTGCGCAGGCGGAGGAAGCGGCCGCGGATGCCCCAGAAAAGGCAAGCAAGGGCCCCAAGCATAGTGCCGATTCGGCAGGCGAATAGAGTCGGCAGGCGAATAGAAATAGAGTCCTGATCCAGTGTGGCCCCGCGCGTCGGCCTGGGGCCACACTGCGCGCTGCGAGTGCTCTTACGCCAAAAGATCACGACACTGTTGCACCGGGCCTTTACATGCGACTATTGATGCATGGATATTCCACAGAGCATGCGTGCCTACCAATTGCACGAGACGGACGACGGCGTCCGCGGTCATTTCATCAACGCCACTCCTGAAGATCTTGGGGAGGGCGACGTCCTCGTCCGAACCACCTATTCCTCCGTGAACTACAAGGACGGTCTGGCGGGGACAGGCAAAGCAACTATTGCCCGAACTCTGCCGTTAATCGGAGGGTGCGACGGCACCGGCGTCGTTGTCCACGCCGGTGAATCGGGAATGGCTGCGGGGCAACGGGTCGCCATGATCGGCGCCTCGCTATCCGAGCGGCATGCGGGCGGGTATTGCGAATACATGCGGGTGCCCAACAGTTGGGTTGATCCTCTTCCTGATCACCTGGGCACCTGGGAGGCCGCCGTTTTCGCCACGGCCGGGGTCACGGCCGCCGCCGCCATTTTGCGCCTGGAGGCTGTCGGCATCACACCGTCCTCCGGCCCCGTGGTCGTCACCGGTGCTAGCGGCGGTGCCGGCACTCTCGGAGTGGCCATGCTTGCGCAGCGCGGCTATGAGGTTACCGCGGTGACCGGGAAGCCGGAGGCGGCGCAGTTACTTACCGAGCTTGGTGCGGCCGAGATTCAGCCGCGCCCAGATCTGAGCGGGAAACCCCGTGCGCTGGAGCACGGCCACTGGGCCGCGGCTGTTGATAACGTCGGCGGTGACACACTCGCCTGGCTGATACGCACGATGCAGCCCGGCGGGGCCATTGCCTCCTACGGAAACGCGGGAGGGAACGCCCTGCACACCACCGTGCTGCCGTTCATTCTGCGTGGAATCAGCCTACTCGGCGTCAATGTGACGGCCTTGCCCTTCGATCTGCGTCACCGTATTTGGGCAGAGTTGGCGGGCAAACTTCCTCTTGAAACCTTCCGCAAAATCGGGCACACCGTTGACTTCGACGATCTGCCTGCGGCACACGAGCGCATTGTCACCGAAGGAGTGATCGGACGTACCGTCGTGCATATCTCCGACGCCGATGGCGCCCCGCGCGATAGGTAGCTGTACGATCGAGCTGCGAATGGCGCGGTCCCGGCTGGGCGGTGACCCAGCGGTGGCCGCCCGAGCTGCAGACCCTTAGCTCAGCGGGGGTCCTTCGCGCATTCGGCCGCTGCGATGAGACCCGAGCTGCATACCCCGGCTCGGCGGGGTGGCTGCCGGGTTGCCGCATACTCTGGCTCGGCGGCTCCAGTACTGCCCGAACTCATGCGCTCGTGTCAAAATCCCGTCCAAACACCTGCGCCTTTCCGGCGACCGCGACAAAACCGCAGGTCACAGCGCCGCACTAAACTGGAACCCTTCAAAAAACGCTTGTTTGGACGGGATTTGGACACACAGCACCCCGACACCCCGGCTACCGGACCGTAGGAGTAGCCGCGCCTGCGTATATCAAGTCAACGCGACGAAACCGGACCTGACGTCTCCGCCGTGTACGCCTGATGACCTTCGCAGTTGTACCGGTTCCGGGGCGGATCACCGTCACTTCCCGGCACACCCTGACGAACTCGCACCATCCTGCGGTGCGAATGAATCCTATGCACGAGCGCGGGCCCCAGTCGTACGGTTCGATCCGCCAGCCTGCGATCAGATGAACCCTATGCGCGGGCGGGGACCCCTTTTTTGCGGCCTAATGCGGAGCGTATGCCTAACTGGAATGAACCCTATGCGCGTGGGTTCCTTTCGAGTGTCGGACGAACGGTGCCGGCAGCACGACTAACCCTATGCGCGCGGGCCCCTTGCTTTATCCAGGTGGAAGATAGGCGCCAAACCGGAATGAACCCTGCGCGCGCAGGTCTCTTCCTCGGCACCTGCCGCCGTTCGAGTCACTGTTATCGCCGTTCGAGTCACTGCTATCGCAGCGCGTGGTCGGCCAAATAGTCGCTCACCGCCTGCGCACTATTCGGCGCCTCCACCAGGTGTTGAGGCCGGGCGAGCAGTTCGGCGATCACCGGCGACTGTGCCGGAGCACGATCTCCTAGCGCCTCCGCCACGGTATCGCCGAATTTCGCGGCTTTGGCCGTCTCCAAAACGAGCGTGACGGAGCCGCCGTCGTTCACATGCCGACGCGCCACCGTGATGCCGTCGGCGGTATGCGGATCGATGAGCACGCCGCACTCATCAAAAACGCTACGGATTGCAGCGAGACGATCCGCATGGCTGCTGGCACCGGAAACAAAGCCGTACTCATCTGTGAGGCGGCTCTGCCACGAAGAAAGATCGAGGCGCCCGCTTCGCTCCAGCTCGGGCCACCTGACCTGGAACTCTTCCGGACCGAGCAGTTCCCAAATGAACCGCTCCAGGTTTGAGGCCTTCGAAATGTCCATCGAGGGGCTGGAAGTGGCAAGCGTGTTCTCCCGCGAGCGCGGCACGTACACACCGGTGCGGAAGAACTCGTCGAGCACATTGTTCTCATTGGTGGCCAGGATCAGCCGACCGATCGGTAGCCCCATGCGCCGGGCCAGGTGCCCCGCGTAGATATTGCCGAAGTTCCCGGAGGGTACCGTGAAGTTGACACGGACGTCATCACGCTCAGCAGGGGCGACGCCGTCAGTTATGCGCAGCCACGCCCAGAAGTAGTAGACAATCTGAGCGGCAATGCGCCCGAAGTTGATGGAGTTGACGGCACCGATGGAATTCGCCTGCTTGAAGGCGGCGTTGCCATTGATCGCCTTGACGATGTTCTGGCAGTCGTCGAAGACGCCGTCGACGGCGATATTGTGAATATTGGGATCAGTGAGAGAGTACATCTGTGCACGTTGTACCGCACTCATCCGTCCGGCGGGAGAAAGCATGAAGACAGAGACGTTGCTGCGCCCGCGGAAGGCGTACTCCGCCGCCGAACCAGTATCGCCCGAGGTGGCGCCGAGGATATTCAGCACCCGCCCCTCACGAGCCAACACGTATGGCACGGCCTGGCCAAGGAACTGCATGGCAAGGTCCTTGAAGGCCATGGTCGGGCCCTCTGACAGGCCGACGAGGTAAAGCGATGGGTTCAGCCGGGTCAGTGGCACGGTTCCGGCAGTGGGGAAGTTCTTCTCCGAGTAGGCGGCTGCGGTCAGCGCAGCGAGGTCGGCTTCAGGAATATCCGTTGCATACAGGCCGATGACGGCGGCAGCCAGCTCGGGATAGGTGAGTTCACGCCAGCGCTCGCGCTGGGCTGCCGATACGGACGGGATCACCTCCGGGACCACCAGTCCGCCGTCGGGCGCCAATCCGTCAAGAAGGATCTGGCAGAAACCGGCCGGGGCCATCTGCCCGCGCGTCGAAATGTACTGCATCTGCGTCTCCTTCACTATCGGATGACATGTACGAGGTCACCTGGGGGATTGCACGTGCAAGGTTACCTGCGGATTACACGTACGAGGTTACCTGGCGGCGACGACGGGAGCCATCCCGGTCCATCCGTGGGTGAAGATCCGGTGTCGCGGGCCCCGCCCTCTCCTCAACCGCAACAGAACTGCGCGTTCCGCTCTGTTTCCTCAGCTCGCAGCCCCAACTCACCTCAGCCCCGGTGGGGCTGAGTCACGGAGACCCGCGTCCACTTGTCATATCGTCCTAGTTTCGCGGCAGCGGTAAAACGGGCTGGTGCTTGTACTCTATGTATAAGCGCGACCGCACCCGCCGGGCGCGGGTGTGCCGGCAGGCGTCATATGTACGGGTGCGGCGGCGGGCTCCTAAAACTACAGGGCAGGCTTGACGCACAAGTGTGGCCGCGCGTGCCTACTACACGGCAGCCTTTACGCACAAGCACGCTGGCACGCACCCGCCTACCACGCCCCACCCGCCTACCACGGCACACAGAGCGCGAGGAACCGAGGATTCGATGACATACGAGAAGGTAACCGCTTACATCCCCGCCCTTGAGGCAGGGCTCGACATGGAATGGATCGAAGATCGGCGGGAGCTCGCGCCCGGAGAACCGCGCCATTTCCCCTATGTGCGTTACGGCCCTGAGGTGTACGAGTTTCTGGACAGCTTCTACGGAATCCCTGCCGTCACCGATTACGAGGACACACTTGACGAACTCGGCCTGTGGCACAGGAAAGAGGGAATCTACTCCCTGCGGGTAGAGGAAACACCCGGCGAAATCATCTGCGGCCTCTTTTTCCGGGTTCGGCGCGCAGAACGCTTCTCGGAAGGCTCGATCTGGAGCTTTATCGACAGCGGATTTGCTCTACGCTGCCTACGCCGGCTCAAAGCGCTTGACGGCGAAACCGCCGACCAGCAGGCGTGAGGTGACGGCCGGCCAATAAGCGCCGCGTCATCTTGTCTGCCGGCATTTACCCTGCATTCCTGAAATCCTGTGAAAACCCTGGGTAGGTTGAGCGCCACGCCGTCTGTCCATTGACACCAGCAACCCTCATCGGGTTAGCTTCTCTCGAAAGTAGTTTTGAGCGCTTCCAGATTTGCTCACCCTTTCGTGGACACGTGCGAAGTGGTTATGCATCCGGTGTAGACAGAGGCATGCGGATGTGCGGACAGAGGTGCTCATCGTGCATACGTGGTGCAACCGCATCTCGTGCACGACTGCCAGATAGTAAGGAAACCAGCATGGTCAAGATTGGTATCGTTCTCGGATCGGTTCGCGACTTCCGCTTCGGCGAGCAGATCGCGCAGTGGGTCATGGATTACGCGCAGACGCGCGGAGACGCCGAATTCACGCTTATCGATGTGAAGGACTTCGATCTTCCCTTCGTCACCGACGCCGTACCCCCGATGCAGAAGAACAAGCAGTACGAAGATGAGCGCGTACAGCGCTGGTCGAACACCATCGATGAACTCGACGGTTTTATCTTCATCACCTCCGAGTACAATCATGGCGTCCCCGGTGCCTTCAAGAACGCCGTCGATCACCTGTCCTCCGAATTCGCAGGTAAAGCCGTTGCCTTCATCGGCTATGCCAGCGATGGTGCCATCCGCGCCGTCGAGCAGTGGCGGACCGTTGCCGGCGGGCTGTCTATGTACGACATTCGTCCGCAGCTGACGCTCTCGCTCTTCTCCGATGCCAAGGATTGGCGCGAGTTCACTCCCGCTGAACTTCGCTCCCGAGAGCTTGTCAACCTCGTTGACGAGCTCGTCGCGACGACGACGAAGCTGCGCGGTTGAGGACGCTCAAGCATGAAGCAGGGGGCGGGTCCGCCATATGGCGGACCCGCTCGTCATGTGCCATGACGCAGCTAACGGAGGAATACGAAGCGCTTCATGCGTCCACCGCTGCACGACAACCGCATGCAGCCCGGAGAGCAACGCCGCACGCATCGGAGGCCGATGATGGCGCCCAGTCTCACACCCTGACGATGTCGTCGAACAGCTCGCTCTCTGTGTTGGTGTGTGAGACGACAATGAAACTACGCTCTTTCGCTTGTGCCGCATCGCGCAGCGCGCCTATGAGAGTTCGCTGCTCTTCCATCGGCAATGCACTGAGCGACTCGTCCAACACCACCAGCGGGCACGACACTGTTAGCGCATAACTTGCAAGAAGCCGTTGCCGCTCGGACCGTGTCAGCTCTCCAACTTCGCGATGCTCAGCCTCGCACCTCTCCATGCGTCCGTCGAGCGACATACTCGTTCCCACCACCAGCTTCGCGTCGGCGACGGAGATCGTCTTTACCGGGAAGTCGTCATCGAGCAGGACACCGCCAGTTTCTTCAAGTAGGCCGCGCAACGCAATGCTCTTGCCCACACCGGTTCTACCCATAACCAGAACAAGACGACTCTTCTGCCCGAGTACAGCACGCTCGAGCCGCGATTGGATCTCCATTGCCAGTGGAACCGGAGGGATACTTGCCTCTTGTGCGGTCGTGAGTGCCAATACCCGCGAGGCTGTTGCGACAGACACGCTAATCGATTGCAACGCTTCAATGATGTCCGGCAGCTGCCCCGCAATCGTGAAGACGAAGTAAGCGACAACAGTCGGCGCAATGATCCCCTCCGGATCCATCTGCAACGCGATGCCGGTACCCAAAGCGAATACCGCGACACCGGCGGCCTGAAGTTCGGTGCGCCGCCGCATCATCGCTTGCACCAGGGCATTCGCGGCATTGAAGAAAACGGCTTCTTCACGCCGGTAGGCCGTCCATGCTGCCGCACGTAGCCGCGGGTGAATCGCGCCCGGGTCGTCGTCGAGCACCGCAGTTGCAAGCGCCATAAACGTCCCACGTGCCTCCGCCTGCTGTGAGACTGCGGCGATCATACGGCGTTCCCCGAGCCGATACAGCATGAAGGCACCAGGCACGAGCACCACAACGACCACCGCAACCGGCGGATACCCAACCGCCAAGGCTCCGATTACGACGACGACCTGCGTCACCATGGCGACCACACGAACCAGTTGACCCGGAATATCCATTTGCATGGTCGAGAAGTCTTCGCCGAATCGCCCGACGATTTCGCCGGTGCGTCGTGGACTCGCCACCAGTGCGAAGCGTTCCGCCACCCGAGCATGCAATGAGGTCAACCGACGCACGGGCAAATGGAATTGCAACCAATTGACCGCCAGTACCACCGCGGTTAGCGCGACGAGGAAAAGGCCAAGAGCACGAGCCACGGCGACGTCATCAGCAGGGGCTACCGCGTCCAAGATCATCGGAAGGAACGCGTGCAGAAGCGACTGTGCGAGGACCGTGACACATAATGCAGCAACGCCCGGCCTACCCAAGATCAACCGCAATGCTTCCACAAAGCGTGAAAAGGAAGGCCGTGGCGTATCAAATACAACGTCCTGAACGTCCTCGGCACCATGACGTTCCGATACTGCAGCAGGCTCTTTATTCTCCGGGATAGAGTGCTCCGGCTCCTCACCGGGAACAGGCACGCCCTTCGGTTCCTGCCGCGCCTTAGCGTGTGGGGAATTATCTTGCCCCGGCGCCGCAGCGAGAACGCCAGCCGCCTCAGCGCTGCCACCTGTTGTCATTGTGCTGTCGGTGGGCACCAATATGCGGTCGTTCCGCGTCACCACAAGGTGCTGATCCACGCGGATGCCATATATCGCCTGCCCGACGACGACTATCCGCCGCTTCGCCATCACCACCCGCTCCAGTAAGCGCCGTCTACTGGCGGGATCGATAGCACCCAGAGTCGTCGTCTCGATAATGCACGGTCCGCCAGTAACCGTGAGCGCCACCGCTAGTGCCAAACGATGACGTTCACCGCGTGATAACGAAGGTAGTCGGCTCACACTGTCCGCCATGTTCAGGTCTGCAGGAAGTTCAAGCACGCTCATCCAGCGCTGGATTTCATCGCGTTCTTCTTCGCTCAAGGATTCGTACCACGCGGTCAATACAGCAGCGGACATTCTGGGGTCCGCTGAGATCCTTCCCCACGCTCCGGTTACGCCGATCACCCGCGCAGCAGACCGTAACTCTGCTGCAGTATCGTCGTCGACCGGCTCAAGCCATGTGATGCCCGGCTTCCCATCCACAGTGTTGAATACAGAGGTGTCCGTGGTAGTGCCCTGAGCATCACGCCGCTTATCCCACTCCTTGAGCATTGGGATTGTCAGGCGCACTACACGATAATTCACAACAACCTCGTTGAGCGCATCGAATAGCAAGTTGGCGGCGACTAGAAGAGCAACCAGGCTCAACGCCTGACGACCGGGACGGGCAACGAATACCAATGCGGCGATACCAATGACAACAGGTACTGCCGCAGATCCCAATGAGCCATTGATTACCTGCAGACGAGCTCGCTTATGCAGAACAGGAATCTGCGCGCTGCGCCGTTCCTGCAGCCAGTCAGCAACGTGCCCATGCAACCGGGCTAGGCGTAGCCGCCACGCCGCATCGCTCATGTCACGAATCCGATCCACACGGGAGGCTTCGCTCGCGATGTACTCCTTGTAGACACGGCCAATAGGGTGGACAAGCCAGAAAGTCGCGCCGACGAATATCAGGATCCCGCCTAAGGCGACCCACCCCGTCGCTCCGTATGTCACGATCGCAAAGGTGCCAACCACAAGTGCACGCAGCAGCGAGATGACAAGGTCGATGACATAGGAAAACTGGCTGATTTGCAGGGGATGCGTAGTGAAACGCCCCGTGCTGTGACCGTCTCTTGCGCCGTCGGAGATTGCCTCATCAAAGAAGATACGAAAGGCGAGGAAACGCACGCTGATAACGAGTTTGAGCTCGGCGCGCTCCTTTATCCAGCCGATGACCACGGCTAGTAGGTACGCGCCGATCAGGATCCCCGCCCACAACCATGCGTCGTCTGCTCGTTGTGAGTCAAGCGCGTGGCGGAATCGTTCAAACAAGTACGGAACGGCTCCGATGGCGGCTGTGGCGAAAAGACCGGCGACTGCCACTGTAGCGGCGAGGCCGGGGCACGCGGCAAGGAACCCGAGCCAAGCGCGTAGCCCGCGTCTGCCGCTTATGCGCCTACGGAGTCGCCGATAGCTGTCGTCCATCTTCACAAAGCAATCGTAATTGACGGCACCGACACAACTGGCCGCGCTACTCACCTGAGACAGTGGTCGTACCGCTGCGATAGTGGTCGCGCTGCTGAAGTACCAGCCGTACCGCTGGGATAGTGGTCACGTCGCCGGGAGCGCGCCTACACATTGTTGCTCCGGTGTTCGGAATGCGCTTCGCCAGCTAGGCTAGGTACCGAACGACAGTGACGTCGAAACACTACTGATCGGAGGAAATATGAAGGCAGCGGTGATGCTCGGGCCGGGGCAACTCGAACTGCAGGAGGTCGAAGATCCGCACGCCGGGCCAGGTGAGCTCATTCTGAAAACCGGCGCAAACACGCTCTGCGGTACGGATGGTCGCATCTTACGGGGCGAGAAAACCGCCGGCATCGATCCTGGCGTGATCCTCGGCCATGAATTATCCGGATATGTCACCGAAGTGGGTGAGGGAGTGAGCGGTTTTGCCGAGGGCGACCTCGTCGCCGTCAATCCCACCGTTCCCTGCCTACAGTGCTACTACTGCAAGGCGGGCGTCGAGCATCTGTGCGATCACGCGCGGCTGTTCGGCTACGCCATCAACGGCGGCTTGGCAGACTATGTGCGCATCCCAGCCGAGGCCATGACCCGCGGTGGCGTGTACAAGGCGCTTCCCGGAGTCAGCCCAGTGGAGGCTGCGCTCTCCGAACCGCTTGGCTGCGTGCTCAATGGCGCAGGCAATTACAAGCCCACACCCGGCGACACCGTCGTCATCGTCGGTGCTGGGCCCATCGGCATGCTCCACACACAGGTCAACCGGCTCTACGGCGCCTCGCAGGTGATTGTCTCCGACTTGTCGGAGGAGCGCCTCGCCATCGCGAAGAAGCTCGGAGCAACACAGACGATCAACCCCACCGAAGTGGACGTGGTGGAGTTCGTCCGCGACCACACCGGCGGCCGCGGAGCGGATGTTGCCGTGCTGTGTATCGGCGCGAATGCGCTGTTCCAGCAGGGCCTGGAACTGGTACGCAAACGCGGGCGGGTCAACGCCTTCGCCGGATTCCCCAAGACGGGCACATCCACCATCGACCCGAACCTCATCCACTACCGCGAACTCACGGTCACCGGCGGCTCGAATAATCGGCGCGAAACACAGGAACTCGCGCTACGCCTCATCGCGGAGGGAAAGATCGATGTGAAGTCGCTGCATACGGATACGTACGTGCTCGACGACGTCGTCGCCGCCATCGAGTATGCGGCGTCCGGCAAGGGAATTAAGGTGGCGGTGGTGCCGGAGTAGCCCGCCCGCGCGACAGCCGGCCTGATGGCCGTGCCGATTGCAGGTGCCAGAGTAGCCCGCCCGCGCGACAACACATTCACGACGCACGTCCTTTGAAGGTTGCCGTGTTGGGCATGCGGCTGCGCGTAACAGCACAATGGGCACGAAGCAGGTCGCAAAGCAGGCGGGAGCCAAAAGGCAGGCAGGAGCCAAAAGGCAGGCGGGAGCCAAGAGGGGCCAGCGGAATAACCGTTGGCCCCTCCCTTCAGATGCTCCCCGCTGCGGCACCTGCCCCTACCGGGGCACCCCGATACACGCCGCGCCGGGGAGCACCGAAGCCTTCTCAGATGTTCTCGGCAACAACCCGCGCCACGCGAACCAGTGACACCGCACCCGGATCGGGAGTGCCGAGCGACTTCTCACCCAGCGGCCGCGCGCGTCCGAGCTTCGCAACCATGTCAGCGGTGCTCTCGGCGCCCTGCTCACCGGCTCGTAGTGCCGCTGCCGCCTTCTCCTGGAAGTCGCCCGCAGTCGCACTGAACGCTTCGACCAGTGGCACCAGTGCGTCAACCAGCGTCTTGTCGCCCACCTGTGCACCGCCGAGGCGCTGCACCGCATCACGGCCCGCCTCAAGGGCGGCAACGGCCTTTGCCAGGTCGGGGGCGTCGTCGTTACCAAAAACGGCTCCGATCGCCGTCAGCAGCGAGCCCCACAACGCACCGGACGTACCACCGGCACGATCCGACCACGCGTCGCCCGCAGCCGCCAGGGTGGTGCTCAGCCCGGCTCCCTCGGCGGCGATGGCCGCAGCGGCCTGCGCGGCCCCATGAGAGCCATTGGCCATGCCAATGCCGTGATCGCCGTCGCCTGCAATGGAATCAAGTCGCCCGAGTTCGTCCTTCGCGCCGTCGAGCATGGCGGCCACCAGTCCGAGGATGTCTACCGCTTTGGCTGCGGCGGCCTTCGAGGCGGCCGATCCTTCTTCCGTAACGGCTACCTTGGTGGCCTCGCTGGAAAGAACCGCGTCGTCGCGCGCCACATCGCCCACCGAGCCTTTGCGGTAGGCGGGTGTATCGCAGGGAGCGTCCCAGTACTCCAGCAGCTCGTCGTCGACCCAGGTCAAGGTCAGCGAGATGCCGGCCATGTCCAGCGAAGTCACGAACTCACCGGACTCAAGGTCTGCCACCTCCAGGCCCGCTTCGGTCAGCAGGTCGTACACGGCTCCGGCGACGACAAAGAGTTCCTCGTACTTGGTATCACCCAGTCCGTTGACGACGGCGACGACGCGCTTGCCGGCGTCCTCGGGCGCTTCGGGAAGAAGCCCATCGACTAGTGTTTTGGCAACATCCTTGGCCGTGCCTAGATCTGCCTCAGCCACTCCGGGTTCACCGTGGATGCCGAGTCCGATACCCATCTTTCCTTCCGGAACGGTGAATAGAGGGCCATCCGCGCCGGGGAGAGTGCAGCCGGAGAAGGCCACGCCGAAGGAACGGGTGGCGGCATTCGCCTTGGCGAAGACTCTCTTGACCTCATCGAAGTCCTTACCCGCCTCGGCAGCGGCTCCTGCGATTTTGAAGATTGGGAAGTCACCGGCGATACCGCGGCGTTTCTCGATTTCGTCTTGGGATCCGGAGGCGATGTCGTCGGTGACAACCAAAGTATCCGCCTGGATGCCTTCGGAACGCAGGCGTTCTATGGCCTGCCCGAAATGCAGTACGTCACCGGCATAGTTGCCGAATCCCATCAGCACCCCTGCACCACGATGGGCGGCCTTGAGCACCGAGTATGCCTGCGAGCCGGAGGGCGAGGAGAAAATATTGCCACACACTGCGCCGTCGGCAATACCGGGGCCGACCCATCCGGCAAACGCCGGGTAGTGGCCGGACCCGCCGCCGTAGATCACGGCGACTTTCCCTTCGGGGGTGGCGGTAGAGCGGACCACGCCGCCGTAGACAGGCTTCACGTAACGCTTGTTGGCGAGCACAAACCCGCGTAGCGCCTCAGCCGGGAAATCTTCTGGAATATTAACAAGTCGCGTCATTGCGTACCTTTCGTTTGGGGCTCGAAAGCCGGACAATTACCAAAAGTCTAGAGGCGTAGTAGTGGCGGCGGCAATCACTTTACGGTAGATGCACACAGTGCTCGGGGTGGAGGGAGAATCCGGGACGATGTGCAGGGCAAGAGCTTTGACAGTACGGGCTCACACAGCCAATCGCCCGGTGAGCAGCGGCTCGACCAGCACCAGGAGTCCTGACCGCGCAGAGTCACAAAACCGATCAGCCACAGCAGTCAGGCAGTCCGGCGCACCAGACGCCATAGCGTGCGGATACTCGGATCCCACCCTTGCAACACGCGGTCACAGTCAATCGGCCGGAGGCCGTACCGTGCGGATACTCGGATCCCACCCTTGCAACACGCGGTCACAGTCAATCGGCCGGAGGCCGTACCGTGCGGATACTCGGATCCCACCCTTGCAACACGCGGTCACAGTCAATCGGCCGAAAGCTGTGCCGTGCGGCTGCTCGGACCCTACACGGAAACAGCGATTATGCCCGCTGCCCACATGCACACTAGTACACACCCATACGTCGTTTCGCCTTGACTGTGACCCTGGGTCACATGATGCGATAGTGACGTGCGGGTAAAAGAGATAGCCGATATGGCCGGTACGACGACGCGGGCCGTGCGCCACTACCACCGCCTCGGCCTCCTGCCAGTGCCGCCGGTCGTCGGTGGCCGGCGCGACTACGGCCTAGAGCACCTAGCCCGCCTGCTACGTATTCGCTGGCTGGCCGAGAGCGGGCTGCGGCTCTCGCAAATCGCAGAAATCCTGCCTGAGCAGCAGCCCAGCGACCGTGACGCCGTCCTTGAATCTCTGCGGGCCACGCGCGCCACCATTGATGCACAGGTGGCCCAACTACACGCGCAGCAGAAGCGCATTGATGTGTTGATTGAAACGGTCGAACGCGGCGAAAGGCTCTCGCCCGTGCCCACAGTTATTGAGCAGTTTTACGACGATGTTGAGTCTGCAACGGAAAGCATGGAGGGATCAAAAGTCATCCGCGGCGAGCGGCGCATCATGACATTCCTCGCCACGCAGGGCTTCACGCCGAGGAACACCGCCGATTTCCTCGACGCCGTCTCGCAGGAGGATCGGGTGCTGTTCGCGCAGCTCGTCGTCGAGTTCGCCACGTTGCCGCAGCGCACTCCGCAGGAGCAGAAGGAGGGCATTGACCATCTGCTGCAGGAATCCCTCCGGATGATTGATCGCTACAAGAAGTATGTGGCCGATGTGCTGGCACAGCTCCCGACCGGGCGTACCGGCCGCGCCGCGTGGTCGATCATGCAGCGACTCTACGAGCTGCAGTTCTCCCATCCGTCCCAGCAGGCGTATTTGCAGGAGTATATGAAGGCGATGTTTGCCGACGAAGAGATTGGCCCCATCCTGCGGCGCTCCGCGGGAGAGGGGTGGAGCCTCTAGCCCCGGAGGTTGGAGGGTTCAGCCGGAGGAAGTCGGACCGTCTCGTGACCCGAGGTTGAGGATCCAGCCGAAGGAAATTGGACCGTCTCGTGACCCGAGGTTGAGGATCCAGCCGAAGAAAGTCGGACCGCCTAGTGACCCGAAGCGGCACTGCCAGATCGTCACGCGTCGTCGTTCGGTACGGTGGCGCCGTCGCACACCCGCCTCCTCCCGACGGCTGCGTATATCGCCGACATCACGGCGATAAAGCCAACACCAACATACAGGGCGGTGTGATACTCCGGCTGCCACACCATAATGCCGAAGGTGAAGAGGATGAAGGCGATGGAGAAGTATTGGCCGTAGGGCCACAGCGGCACGGGGAAACGCAAGCGCGCGGCTTCATCGCGCGTCATTCCATGCCGTGAGGCCAGATGCGCCAGCAAGATCATCAACCATACAAACACCGTGGCAAAGGTCGCCAGAGAGGCAACGATGGTGAACACTCTGTCCGGCAGCACATAGTTCAGTGCCACGCCGATCACCATCACCGCGATCAAGGAGATCGTGGTGATCACCGGAATGTTCTTGACTGTTCGCGCCATCGCCCGTGGTGCAGCGCCTTGCCGCGCCATGCTGGCGATCACCCGCCCCGCACCAAAAAGGTCAGCGTTAATGGCGGAGAGGGCCGCAGTTACGACGACGATGTTCAGCAGAGCCGCCGCCCAGTTCACGCCGAGCGTGTCGAAGATCTGCACGAAGGGTGACTGTTCGCCATCGATCGACCGCCACGGATTGATCATGAGGATCACCAGAATCGCCAGCACGTAGAACAGGAGGATGCGCACCGGAACGGTATTGACGGCTTTCGGGATGGCCTTCTCCGGTTCGTCCGCTTCCGTTCCGGCAACGCCGATGATCTCGGTGCCGCCGAAGGCGAAGAGTACGAGGATGAACGCAGAGATCATGCCGCCTGGTCCGTGGGGGAAGAAGCCGCCGTCGTTCCACAAGTTGGCGGGCCCCAACTGGCCCGGGTCGGAGCCGAGTCCGAGGATGAGGATCGCGGCGCCACCAGCGATCATGGCGACGACGGCGGTCACCTTGATCAGCGTGAAGACGAACTCCAGCTCACCGAACCAGCGCACGCTGGCCAGATTTGCGGCACCCACAATCAGCAGCGTGACGCCGACCCACAGCCACTGCGGAGAGTGCGGAAACCAGAACTGCATGTAGATGCCGATTGCCGTGAGATCGGCCAGGCAGACAATCACCATTTCGAAGGCATAGGCCCAACCGGTGATATACCCGGCCCAGCCGCCGAGGAAGCGGCGAGCGTATTCGGCGAAGGAGCCGGAGATGGGCATCCGCACCGCCATTTCACCCAGCCCGCGCAGCATGAAGTACACGACGGCGCCGCCCAGCAGGTATACGAGCAGAACGGATGGTCCGGCTGCCTGAATGGCCTCCGCCGAACCGTAGAACAGGCCGGTGCCAATGGCCGAGCCGAGAGCAATGAAGTGGATATGCCGCACCCGTAAGCCGTGGCTCTTCACCACCGCGCTCTTTGGCGACGATTCCGCTTCCGCCCTGTTCGTCATATGCACCTTCCAGTTTTGTTATGAGCTGCGCTAGGTATCAACCGTAGTCGGACCCCGGTCAACGCCCGGTCAACGGTAGTCGGACCCCGGTGCAACTTGCGTTGTGACACGAGCGTTACATCGACCTGCGATGCTCCACCCGCTTCTACCCTTTAGGTTGTGTTCTGACACGAGCGTTGCAGTTGTTGGTGGCAGGTTTGCAGTTCGCTCCTACCTGCAGGACACCAGATCGGTTACGCGCTGCGCGACATGGTGGGGTTACAGTCCCACCCGCCTGCTACGCACCCACCGGTGCTGCAACCGCTCACCGATAGGGCGAGTTCGACAGTCGGAACCCGCATGTTGTACGCCATAACCTGCGATCAGAGGGTAATGCCACGCAATCGTCACGCAACACAGACCACCCTCGAAGTATGCCTGCTGGATGCGTCGCCACGCCAACACCGGGACTTCTGCGGACAGGAGGTAGCGATATTGCGGCAAAGCGCGCTGGCCGAGCGGGCGCCGGCTCTGCGGGCGTCGAGCAGGCCGCGCTGGCGGTTGGCGTGGAGTCGACGTCAGGTGGCGGGTCTATGCCAGGTGGCGGGTCTATGCCAGGTGGCGGGTCTATGCCAGGTGGCGGGTCTATGCCAGGCAGGGCTCGGAGCCTACACCCGGCGGTGAACTGTCCAAATCCCGTCCAAACGAGAACTGCCCGGTCCAACTCGGGCACGAAATCCGCGGAATTCCGCCAGTTCTTATATTGATTGAATCAAGTCTTCCGTCGTTTGGACGGGATTTTGACACGCTTGCTTCCTGAACCCGGAAAACCCGCGGTCTCCGACCACCCCGGCCAAGCGGGCGCCGACTCCGCGGGTTAAGAGCGGGCCGCGTTGGCGGTTGGCGTGGAGTCGACGTCAGGCGGAAATCTACGTCAGGCGACGGGTCTATGCCAGGTGGCGGGTCTCTGCCAGGTAGGGCTCGGGGCCTACCGCGCTCAGACCGGAACCAACGACGACGGCGGGTCGACGTTAGGCAGCGGTAGGGTCTACGTCAGGCGGGGGTTCGGGTAGGCGGAGGTCGGGGGAGGCGCGATTCGGGGCCTACGCCCGGCGGCGAGACAGCGCAGGTTTCGCCCGTTGTTCTGCGCCGTCGCCAGGCCATCTGTTTTCCCGAACTGCCGATTGAACCCAGCTCTCTGCCGCGTCGACAAGTTGCAGCGACCGATTAGCTCAGCTCTTCTCCGGCGGTGTCCGGTCCACAAAGAAACACGACACGGCAGCACAAGCAATCGCAATGAGTGGTACAAGCATGGCGGTGCGAGCAGCTTCCGTAAAGGTGGCGTTCCGCGCAACGGTCTGCATAACGACCGCTACCATCGCCGTCCCCAACGCAGAGCCCACTTGTAGAAAAGTGGAGAGAACCCCGGATGCAGCACCGGCAACCTCCTTCGGAACCCCGCGCATTGCCATCGCCGTCGTCGGTGTGAATAACATGGCATTACCGGCCCCGATGATGCACATGACGGGGATGAAACGGTTCCAGCTGGCTTCAGGAACCATCAGCCACGCTGCCAAACCGACGCCGCACGCGGTTAACCCGAGACCAAGAGCAAACAGGACCCGCGCATCCATTTTGTCAGTAAGACGGCCAACCACCGGAGCAAGAAGCATGGAAGCCAAGGACGCGGGAGCAATCACCAGACCCGCCCGCTGCGCACTGGCACCCAATCCTTCTTGCAGAAAGAAAGACAGAACAAGCGTGAAGCTTATAACCACAACTGAAACGCTCACGCCGGCAGGCAACATGATCCTGTAGCGGCGACTCGTGAACAGTGTGAAAGGAAGCAGTGGGTCGGCGTTCTGAACCCGGCGCTGTTGAACTAGGAAGGCGCCCAGCAACAGCACAGTAAGACCAAGACCCATCCAGCTCGACGTCGTCCAGCCCGCTTCACCGACTCGCATCAAGGTATATACCCCGATCGCCAGGGCCAACGCCGCGAGAACTGCCCCGGGAATATCAAGTTTTCGCTGCCGACTCTGCGATGTGCGCGGAAGAAACACCAGGGCTGAGACGCACAAAACAATACCGATCGGCACATTGATAAGGAAGACCCACCGCCACCCCAACTGTGTGACTAGCAGTCCTCCGACTACCGGACCAACCACTGCGGCTCCGGCGCCAACCGAGCCTCGGATCCCTAAAGCAGTACCCTGCCGCTCCTTTGGGATCACCGCGACAATGGTCGAGAGGATTTGCGGTACCAATAGCGCTGCGCCGAGTCCTTGGCACGCACGCGCAGCTATGAGTTGCACCGGACTGTGTGCTAACGCGCAAGCTAAACTGCAGACGGTAAAGATCACAACGCCGGAGGCAAATACTCGCCGAGAACCGAATAGGTCGCCCAGTCTACCGGCAGTGATCAGTACCGTCGCGAGCGCAAGAACGTAAGCGCTAACCGCCCACGTCCCTTCAACAACAGTCGCACCGAGCTCCTCCCTGATCCTGGGCAAAGCGACTGTCACTACGGTCATGTCCATCTGGGCCATGAAGTAACCGACGACTACAACCCAATACACAGCCCATGGGCGTACCGGTCTGACGGTACCGTTCTCAGGGTTGCCTTTATTCCGTGACCTCATCGAAGTCCTCCTACTTTTTATACGACCAAATAGCAGACGGTACCTTTGTAGTTCGCTCGATCCGCACCGATTGATCGACAGCTGTCTCCTGAAGGCAGCTGACACAACAACGCTAGGGTGCTGCTGGTGTAGAGTTCAAAACGTGCCCCTGCCCAGTCTTGAAATGATTCCCATCCCTGCCGGGTACATCATGTTGCATGATGCGCGGACGAGGACTTCACGCGGCGTACAGTTACGACAATTTCACATCGCTTCTACTTCGGTGACATGGCGATTGTATTCAGCTCTGTTGGGGATACCGGTGCCCACCGGTGTGGATGAGAATGCGCCCGCACATTCCATATCCTGGCTCAGCGCTGTGAGCTGGTGCAATATGTTGTCCACCGCGAAGGAACTAACTCCGGCATACACCATTGACAGAGGCGGGATCACCTGGAACGTTAACGCTGACTGTTTTCGGTTGCCGACGGAGGCCGAGTGGGAATATGCCTGCCGCGCGGGATCAACAGGCCCGCACTACGGTCCGCTTTCCGATATCGCGTGGACGGACGAAGACGCCGTCACGGGAGCACAGTGCGTCGGCCAGAAGTTGCCGAATGCTTTTGGCCACTTCGACATGCTGGGCAATGTGTGGGAGTGGTGCTGGGACTACTCCGACCCAGCACGATACGCCGACTACGCGTGCTGCGTGGCGGCGGATGGGCAGATAGGCATTGGAGCGTTCGCGCCTCGGTACGGCGCGGCAGCATGCCCGGCGCGCAGTTGGACGACGTCGGCTTCCGCATCGCAAGAGGCGCCGTGGGCGAGCCTGGCAACCATGCCGCTCAAGGCTGGTCACAAGAGGCCGACCGGAATCGAGCGAATATCGCCGGTGCCTTGCCTATCGGCTGGACACCGCTGCGCAGATAATTCAAGAAGTCCGATGGGCGTGGACTCGGGTCAGGCGAACTCGACGACCACCTCGTAGAGCGAGCGGCCTTCGCGCAATGCATGAAGCGCCTGCTGCACGGATTCGGGCAGGTCGGCGTCATCTGGCAAGTATGACAGCAACCCATAATCTGCTCGTACCTCAGACACCGCTGTAGACCAGCGCATAGGGGCTAGCGGGTCAGCAACCCGATACGGCATTCTGACGTCGGCGACGCCTGATTCACGTACGGCCCGTTCACTTGCCGCAACCATATCCGGCGACTCGGCATCGTAAACAAATGCGCCTGCGGGGAAGCGCCGTGCCATCTCATCGACCAGATCCCGGATCTGTTCTTCCTCGAAGAAATAGACGACGCCGGAGGCGACGGCGATCATCCCGTCACAATCATCAATCGCATCCATCCAGTCGGTGTCCATCAGCGAGCCGGTGAGTTCACATTCCCGGGGATGGGATTGCATCCACTGCCGACGCGCACACATAACATCCGGTAGATCCAGGCAATAGACCTTCGTCTGACCGTTGTCTACATCGTCGATGAGGCGGTCCATCCCACAACCCAGATCGACGACGGCGGCTCTAGGGTAAAGCTGCAGATAGCGACGTAACTCGACTACCGTGGCCCGGTGACGTAGCGCATAGATGGCCGCAGGGACATCTCCCAAATCTGCAACCACTAACTCGGGACGATCTGCGACTACCTGTTGCGCGATGTGTTCAGCCCACCGGTCCTGAAAGCAGTGCGGCCACAGGCGAGCCGCACGCGCTCGGCCGAATAGCGGGATGAACAATGTCCGCTGCACCTCATCGCTTAGCATATACCTAACTATAGGCGCGTCAACGCGAACCTGCCGGTTCAGCGGACTCGACCGAGCGCCACCGAGAATCCCAGAGGAGGATCACGTATTAGGGCAGTCTGATGCTGCACGAACCTACATAGTGGTGGTGTTCGACCGTGCGCACAGCCTTTTGGTAGCTCGCTGAGGGAAATGTCCAAATCCCGTCCAAACAAGAACTGCCCGGTCCAACTCGGGCACGAAATCCGCGGAATTCCGCCAGTTCTTATATTGATTGAATCAAGTCTTCCGTCGTTTGGACGGGATTTTGACACGCTTGCTTCCTGAACCCGGAAAACCCGCCGTCTCCGACCACCCCGGCAAGCACTCGGCGCCCACACCATCACGATGCCGCATCACAACAGCCAAAAACCATCCAAAACACCACAAGTACTCGATACCCGAGTCCGCCACTTACGGCTAGTCACAGGAAACCAATCGGATTAGAGCCGCTATAACAGTCCAGTGCCCGCCCGGTCGGCATTACCACCAGCATCGGCGACTCAAGCCCGTGTTGAATGGCTGCTGAATGCCCTCGCCCTCTCGGCGGCGATTCTCTCATGGTGGAGCTAACGGGGCTCGAACCCGTGACCTTCTGCTTGCAAAGCAGACGCGCTACCAGCTGCGCCATAGCCCCAGTCAAGCTGCCGCCTTCGGAAGCGGCAGACGCTTATTCGATCGAGTCAGTGACCTCGGTCCACACGGCCTGGTCTTGCTGGCTCTTACTGACCTGAATCCAGATCGCATATCCGGCCGCAAGGGCGACCGTGGCGAGTAGGAACTTCTTCATGGCTTCTCTCCTTGAGGATAGTTCGTGGGCCTAGATGGACTCGAACCATCGACCTCAGTCTTATCAGGACTGCGCTCTAACCAACTGAGCTATAGGCCCATTGCACTATCGGGTGCCGAAATAGGTTACCGCACCGGCGGAGCGATCTTCAAACCGATACCGCCGAGCGCGAGCGCGAGGCCGGTCACACCCAGAGCTCTTGGCAGCGTCAAGCACCGCTTGTTTCTGGTTGCATACTTCATAGGAACGGCCCGTGGGCGGGTAGCTCCGCAGCAATCGTGCTGGTAATACAGCGAGAAACACACGCCGGCTCACAGGCATGCTTTCGTTTGCGTCGCGGAATCGCCGCCTCGCTTACTCGTCGGTCACCGAGATATGCAGACCGCCCACCAGCGAGGCAATCAAGTTGTACACCAGCGCACCCACAGCGCTCAGGGCTGTGAACAGCACGACGTCGAGAATCGCAACGATCACGCCGAAGCTCATCCAGCGTCCGAAGCCCAAGTACTGGGCCAACTGCAGCAGTTGCTCCGAATTCAGCGTCTCCAGTAGATCGTTAATCTCCGCGAACAGTGACATCCTGTCCAGTACGAACCACAGCAGCATCCAGGCGATCACGATCATGACGCCCAGTGCCACAGAGAAGAGGAATCCCAACTTCAGCACGGATAGCGGTTCCACCTTGGCGATGGTCATCTTCACCCGGCGGATACCGACTGCGCGCTTCGGCGCATCGACCGGCGGGGTTACCGGATCCTCCATGCGCTCCTGCGTGCTGCGCCGCCGCGGCATCTGGGGCTCACCGGGCGCATCAATCGCCTGTGTAGGCTGCTCTTCGCTCATTACTACTCCGTCATTGCTGCTTGGCACGCTGCACGGATACTTGCGTATCCGCTATGTCAGAGGCTACCGCTTATTGCACCTCTTCGTCATCCGAACCAGCGGCGCTTCCAGCACTTTCCGCACTGTCAACGCCTTCGGATCGGCCAGCACTTACGGTATCCGCTCTACTCTCGGCGCTGTCAACTTCTTCCGAGACTTCGCCTTCTTCTGAGACTTCACCACCCTCGGAATCAGCCGCGGTCTCGGCGCTTCCCGCAGTCTCGGCGCTTCCCGTACTATCGGCACTTCCTGCGCTCGCAGCACTTCCGCCGCTTCCCGCGCTATCGGCGGATCCCGGCTCGATGCCTTCCTCGGCGGTATGTGCGATACCGATGATCTTGTCGCCCTCACCCGGGCGGGTGAAGGTCACACCTTGCGTGGCACGGCCCGTTAAAGAGACTTCGTCCGCGCTGGCGCGCATCACCTTCCCGGATTCCATCACCACCATGACATCCTCACCTTCACGGGTGATAAGCGCGCCCACCAGGTCGCCGCGTTCCTCGGTCAGCTTGGCCACTTTAATGCCGTAGCCACCGCGGCCCTGCACCCGGTACTCTTCAATGCGGGTGCGCTTGGCAAAGCCGTTCTCCGTCATAATGAAGACCTCGGAGCCCTCGTGCACCACGCTCATCGTCAGCAGGGAATCACCATCGCGGAACTTCATGCCCGTCACGCCGGACGCCGCCCGGCCCATGGGCCGCAGCGCCTCGTTGGTCGCCGTGAAGCGGATCGACTGGCCTCGCCGGGAGACCAGTAGCAGGTCCTCACCCTCGTCCACCAGGCAGGCCGCAACCACCTGATCGGTTGATCCATCCACATGTTCACGCAGTTTGATGGCAATCAGGCCACCCGAGCGCGGCGAATCGTAATCCCGCAGGCGGGTCTTCTTCACCAGGCCATCCGCCGTCGCCAACACCAGATACTCGGCCTGATCGTAGTCCTTGAGCGTAATGGTGGAGGCGATCACCTCACCGGGCTGGAAGGCGAGCACATTGGCAATATGCTGCCCCTTCGCATCCCGACCGCCTTCGGGTAGTTCGTAGCCCTTGATGCGGTACACCCGGCCCAAATTGGTGAAGAACAGATGCCAGTCATGCGTAGACGCAACGTCGAAATGCTCGATGACATCGTCGCCACGCAACTGCGCCCCGCGGATGCCCTTGCCGCCGCGATGCTGGGCGCGGTACTCGCTCGCCTTCGTGCGCTTGACGAACCCGCCGCGCGTAATGGTGACAACCACATCCTCCTCCGGGATGAGGTCTTCCACACTCATCTCACCGTCGAAGGGAAGAATGGTGGTGCGCCGGTCATCGCCATAACGATCGACAATGCCCTGCAACTCCTCGGAGATAATCGTGCGCTGCCGTTCCGGCTTGGCGATAATATCCCGATAGTCCGCAACCAGTGCGACCTTCTCGTTGTATTCATCGAGGATCTTCTGCCGTTCCAGGGCGGCCAGGCGGCGCAACTGCATCTCCAGAATGGCGTTGGCCTGGTCCTCGTCGATCTCCAGCAGGGCCATCAAGCCGGAACGCGCCTCATCCACCGTGGGTGAGCGGCGGATCAACGCCACCACCTCGTCCAGCGCGTCCAGCGCCTTCAGGTAGCCCTCCAAGATATGCAAGCGCTTCAGCGCCTCGCCAAGCCGGTACTCGGTGCGCCGGCGGATAACCTCGATCTGGTGCGTCACCCAGTGCCGCACGAAACCGTCGAGCGATAGCGTGCGTGGCACGCCGTCCACCAGCGCCAGCATGTTGGCCGGGAAGTTGTTCTGCAGCTGGGTGTGCTTGTACAGATTGTTCAGCACAACCTTCGCCACCGCATCCTTACGCAGCACGACGACGATGCGCTGACCGGCTCGGCCGGAAGTCTCGTCACGAATATCGGCAATGCCCGGCAGCCGCCCGTCCTTGATTCCCTCGACCATCTTGTCCAGCAGGCGATCCGGGTTCACCTGGTACGGAAGGTCGGAGATCACCAGGCATTGGCGGCCGTGAATCTCATCGACCTCAACCACGGCACGCTGCGTAATGGTGCCGTGACCGGTGCGATACATATCCTCAATGCCGCGTGTGCCCAGAATAGTGGCGCCAGTGGGGAAATCAGGACCCTTGATGCGGCGCATCAATTCGCCCAGCAGCTCTTCCTTCGACGCCTCCGGGTGCTGCAAATACCACTGAATACCCTCGTTAACCTCGCGTAGGTTATGCGGCGGAATGCGGGTGGCCATACCGACGGCGATGCCCTCCGAGCCGTTGACCAACAGGTTCGGATAACGGGCCGTCAAAACCAGCGGTTCCATCAACGAGCCGTCATAATTCGGCTCGAAATCAACCGTGTCCTCCTTGATGTCCCGCACCATTTCCATGGCCAGAGGTGCCATGCGCGCCTCTGTGTAGCGGGGGGCTGCCGCACCCAGGTCGCCGGAGGTGCCGAAGTTGCCCTGGCCGGCCACCAGCGGGTAGCGCATGGCCCACGGTTGAGCCAGGCGCACAAGCGTGTCATAAATGGCGGCGTCGCCGTGCGGGTGATAGTGACCCATCACGTCACCGACGATCTTGGCGGACTTGGAGAAGGAATTATCGGGGCGGTAGCCGCCGTCGTACATGGCGTAGAGCACGCGGCGGTGCACCGGCTTCAAACCGTCACGCACATCAGGCAGAGCGCGGCCGACGATGACGGACATGGCATAGTCCAGGTAGGACCGCTCCATCTCACGCTGGAGGTCAACCCCCATAATGTCGCCGTGGTAGTACTGCGTTTCTTCCGGGGTATCCGGAGTCATATCGTCGCTCATTGCCTGCCTTAAATGTCGAGGAACCGGACGTCGTGCGCGTTGCGCTGGATAAAGCTGCGGCGCGACTCAACGTCTTCACCCATCAGCACGGAGAATGTCTCATCCGTGGCGGCCGCCTCACCAATGGAAACCTGTTTCAGGGTGCGATGCGCCGGATCCATCGTGGTATCCCACAACTCTTCGGCGTTCATCTCGCCCAAGCCCTTGTAGCGCTGAATGCGCTGACTCTCGTCTTTCGGAAGCCGCCAACCGGCTTCGCGGCCGGCGGCGAGTTTCTCGTCACGCTCCCGGTCCGAGAAGACGTAATCATGCGGAGCGTTCGTCCATTTGATGCGATAGAGCGGCGGCATGGCGAGGTAGACATTGCCGTTCTCAATCAGTGGGCGCATATACCGGTATACGAGGGTCAGCAACAGGGTCGCGATATGTGAGCCGTCGACGTCGGCGTCGGCCATGAAGACGATCTTGTGGTAGCGCAGTTTCGACATGTCGAACTCATCGCCGATACCGGTGCCGAAGGCGGTGATCAGGCCCTGAATCGTATCCGAAGAGAGCGCCCGATCCAGGCGCGCCTTCTCCACGTTCAGAATCTTGCCGCGAATCGGCATGATCGCCTGATGTTCCGGATCGCGGCCATTCACCGCGGAACCGCCGGCGGAATCACCCTCCACGATGAAGATCTCGCATTCCTCCGGGTTACGTGAGGTGCAGTCCTTCAACTTGCCCGGCATCGACGCCGATTCGAGGACGCTTTTACGCCGCGTCGCCTCACGCGCCTTGCGCGCGGCCGCCCGGGCGGCGAAGGCCTGCGTCGCCTTGCGAATAACGTCCTTCGCCTCATTTGGATGCGAATCCAACCAATCATTGAGATGCGCGTACAGCTGTTGTTGTACGAAGGTGCGCGCCTCGGTGTTGCCAAGCTTCGTCTTGGTCTGGCCCTCAAACTGAGGCGTGCCGAGCTTTACCGAGATAATCGCCGTCAGGCCCTCCCGGATATCCTCGCCGGAGAGGTTTGGATCCTTATCTTTCAGCAGGCCCTTGTCGCGCGCGTACTTGTTAATAACGGAGGTCAGAGCGGCACGGAAGCCCTCCTCGTGCGTTCCACCCTCCGTGGTGTTGATGGTATTGGCGAAGGTATTGATGGACTCCGAGTAGGCGGAGGTCCACTGCATGGCCACCTCGCACTCGATGTGCTTGTCAAGATCCTCCGCCTCGAAGTAGATCACCGAGGGATGGATAACCTCAACCTTTTTCGTGGTGTTCAAGTGTTTGACGTAATCCAGCAATCCATCCGAGTAGCAGTAGGAGATTTCCCGCCGCGGTGCCTCACCGTTGCCGTCCTCGCCGGCAACCTCGTCACCGTCCGCGATGGCCGTCGGCCGTTCATCAATCAGGGTGATGCGCAAGTTCTTGTTGAGGAAGCTCATCTGATGGAACCGTTTGCGCAACGTTTCAAAGTCGTAATCAACGGTTTCAAAGATGTCGCCATTGGCCCAGAAGGTTTGTGTTGTGCCGGTCTCTTCCGTCTTCTCCCCACGCTGCAGCGGGCCGGTGGGCACCCCGTTCTCAAAGGCGATGCGCCACACGTATCCATCGCGGCGAATCTCGGTTTCCATCCGCGTGGACAGGGCGTTGACCACCGAGAGGCCGACTCCATGCAGTCCACCGGACACCGCGTAGCTGCCGTTTCCGAACTTGCCGCCGGCGTGCAGAACCGTCATAACGACCTCGACGGCGGGACGATGCTCCGTCGGATGCTCATCCACCGGGATTCCACGCCCGTTATCGACGACGCGCACGCCGCCGTCGGCCAGAATCGTCACCTCGATATGATCGCAGTACCCAGCAAGTGCCTCGTCAACCGCGTTGTCCACAACCTCATAAACGAGATGATGCAGTCCCCGCTCCCCGGTCGACCCGATATACATACCCGGACGGGTACGCACCGCTTCCAAGCCCTCGAGCACCGTAATATCCGAAGCATCGTAAGACTGCTCCGGTGACATATCACCGACATGCTGTATTGCCTCGGCCGGCGTAGCGGCATCGGACGTAGGATCAGGAACGTGCGAAACGTCGTCAGACACGCGTGACTATCTCCTTCTGGGCGGCGGGAATGGCCAATACCGGCCCTCAGACACTTCTGAGCCCCAAAACGGTAGGACCCCACACACCGCGAGGCCGCGTTCATTTTACCGCAGTTTTCATCACGTTTCAGTCGACGACGCAGCGCCTCCCACGCATATTCAGCCGTAGGTGTCACGCGGCCCGCGTCCGGGCACCGAATACCTGCCATGTTTCCACGAGGGCCTCTGCGGACCCTGTACAACGATCTGTTTCACCACGTTTGGGCCGACTTCCGCATTCAACCGCGCGTGCAGGGTGGCGAGCAGGGCCTTAATCTGCGCCTCCCATGAGCTCGACGACGCCTGCAGGGTCAGCACGCCGTCGTCGCCAAAAGACACAACAGTGACATGCCTGGCCACATTCGGGCCAACGACTTCCTCCCACCGCGCCGTCACCGCGGCCATATCTAGCTGGTGGCCCCACCCGAAGTCCTTTACCGCACGAGTGAGGATATCTGCTAGGGCATGCGGGTCCCGGTGCGATGGGCGCGGCCCGGAGCCAACGTCACCCCATCCCGGACCGGGGGTTGCGACGTCGTCACCGAGCTGGTCCGGCTTTCCGTCCGACGCCGCATCGCGTGTTCCCGCCAGGCTCCGCCGCGAGTCGGCACGTGCAGGCAGTCGCGTTTTGATGTCACCGCGTCTGAATGCGGCCTCTCGCGCACGATCAAGAGCGCGCAAAGCCAAAATATCGCCGTTGCGCTCGGCCGCCGCCAGACGCGCAGCCTCGACTCGGCCTATTGGTGTTTGTGGCGCGATCTCAGGTGCAGTCACGCTTTTGAAGGCACTATCCCTTTGACCGGCCGTGGCACTGCCTGCTTCGTTTTTGTTCAGCCGACTCATAAAACACCTGCCGAGAGATCATCATCTCCGGACAGATTTTGCATCTGCGGATCATTGAGATTCTTACCACCCAAGTTGCTTATGCCTGAGCTCGCGGTATCGGCACTAACAGCTGCGACAGTATCACCACCAGTCGAAGCAGCATCATCGGGGACAGCATCGTCGTCAGTACTACTAGCGCCGTCAGTACTACTAGCGCCAGCGGCATCGCCACTCTCCACAACTCCGGCGTGAACACAAAAGCGCGCGCCGCCCAGTGCTTCCGGCAGATCATCGCCGACGGCGGCCGTAATAATCACCTGTTGTGCCTGGGTGACGAGTTCCGCCAGGCGACGGCGCCGTCGGGAATCGAGCTCGGCGAAGACATCGTCCAACAGGAGTAGCGGCTCATGATCGTCGGACCATTGTCGCGACTCGTCGCTGCGTAGCACGTGCCAGGTTGCCAAGCGCAGGGCCAGTGCGTAACTCCAGGACTCGCCGTGGGAGGCATAACCGCGAGCGGGCAGTGTTCCCAGGGATAGCACCATCTCATCGCGGTGCGGACCCACGAGATTCACACCGCGACTGATTTCCTCGTCGCGGCGTGCGGCAAGAGCGCTCAGGAGTTGAACTTCTACCAACTCGACGTCTTGTAAATCGTTCTCGTGTTCCGCCACCAGACGTCGCGCTTGGGCCGCCTTGTCACCATTTTTCTCATCGGCGTGTAGATCCGCCGCAGTGGGTAGGGTGAATACTCCGCGATCCGCACTAGCACGGTAATCGATGCGGGCCTCTTCGTCGGCGCCGGAGACTTCCCGGTAGTAGCGCGAGACTGGTTCGCGTAGGCGGGAGATGATGGCAGCCCGCGCCGCGGTGAGTTGCGCACCCAGATGTGCTAGCTGCATATCCCACACGTCAAGTGCCGTAAAATCGAGTACTTTCCCACGTCGTTTCGCCGCTCCGAGCGATTTGAGCAGAGCACCGCGCTGGCGCAGAACCTTCTCATACTCGCTTTTCACCTGCGCGAGCCGCGGACGCATTTGCACCATCACATCATCGAGCAGTGAACGACGTGCCGCGGGGTCTCCTCGCACTAGTTCCAAGTCTTCCGGAGCGAAGAGTACCGCGCGCATATGGCCAAGGAGTTCGACCGGGCGAACATTACCGCGATTCAGGCGTGCCCGATTGGCGTGACCTGCGTAAATCTCAACTTCGAGAGTATCGGAGCGCTGCCCTTGCGCCAGTCGGGCTCGTATGACACCGGCAGTCGCGCCTTGCCGAATGAGTGCGTTATCTGAACTCACTCGATGGGAGGAAAGTGTGGCGAGGTACGTTATCGCTTCCACGATATTCGTCTTGCCCTGGCCATTCTCCCCAACGAATGTTGTCACGCCGGGACCAAGTTGAAGCAGAAGCTGCCGGTATGAGCGGAAGTCAGTCAGCGCAAGATCCGTCACATACACAGAATGTCACTATCCACCATAAATTCGGATCGGCATCTGCAGCAGCCGGAAGTCTTCGGACGGCTCGCCGTCCTGTTCATCCTGTGCCGTGATAACAACCGGCTTCGAAGAGTGCGTGAAGGAGAGGCGGACGAAATTAGAGGTCACCGAACTCAAACCTTCCTGCAGGAAGGTCGGATTGAATGCCATGGTGATATCTTCGCCGTTGAGCACGGCGGGCAGTGCTTCGCTCGTCTGCGCATTATCACCCTGTCCCGCTTCAAGCACGACCTGCCCCTCGGAGAATGACAAGCGCACCGCCGAGTTCTTCTCCACTACCAGACGAGCACGCTTGATTGCATCGAGAAGTTCCACGCGATCGACGACGGCGTAACCGTTGCTTTCCGCCGGGAAGAGCCCTCGGACGTCCGGGTAATCGCCGTCGATAAGACGCGCCACGTTCTGCCGTCCGGCAACACTGAAACCAATCTGCCCGGCCCTGCCAGAGGTATCAATGGACACGTCAATATTGCCGACCGATCCGAGCGACTTGGCGATATCCGAGAGTCGAGCGGCACGAATAAGGATCGTGGCGGAGAAGTCAGGGGAAACCGGTGTCCATTCGATGTCACGGACGGCGAGGCGGTAGCGGTCGGTCGCCATTAGTGAGACTCGGGATCCGTCAATCTCAATGCATACCGACACCAACAAGGGCAAGGTGTCATCACGGGATGCCGCGGTCACCACCTGCGCAACGGCTTCCTGCCACAAGGCGCCATCAACGGTTCCCGAAATCTCCGGCATGTCTGGGAACTCCGGATAATCTTCCAAAGGCATTGACTGCATAGAGATATGTGTGGAACCACAGAGAATCTCTAGCTTCGACCCCTGTACTTCAAGATCAATCGGCTTGTTTGGAAGGGCCCGTGCGAAATCGGCCAAAAGGCGGCCATGAACCAGAATCTCGCCCGGTTCATCAACCGATGTCTCAATACTGGCGTGGGAGGAGATATCCGGGTCATAAGCGCCGAGCGTTACCGTGTTGTCAGCGGACGCGGTAATGCGTATCCCGGCGAGAACAGGCAGAGAAGGCCGGGTAGGAATGGTGTGTGCCACCCAGGAGACGGCATCCGCAAAAACGTCATGCTCGATCCGTAGTTTCACAACCGAACCTTCTTTCCTGAAGAGACACTACTGCCTGTAGAGACACTACCGACAACTCTACGCGAGATCGCCCAGAGAGGCGACTCTATTATCGATTTCTCCGCTGTCGGCCAATTGGGTTACTGACCGGCTGGGATGTCGGTGATCTGGCCGCTAGATCGCTTGTTATTCGGTCGGTTGTTATTCGGTCGGTCGCCAGCCACTTCGATAGCTGGATGCTGCGACGATGACTAATCAGGTAAGTGCCCCTCCCGGTCATCGGCATATCGGAGATGACCACAGCTGTTTGTAGGCCGTGTCAGGTGAGCAGTTATTCAATTCAGGGGCCGACCTCACGTGGCGGGTGCGAGTTGTCATTCTCCTCGGTCCGGCCAGCAGTGCACTGCCGGGAGTTAGATGTGGCATGGGAAGAAGTTGGTAGTTGTAGTAGGCGTTGTGGATCATGTGGATATCTGTTCGAAGGTGCGTCAACATGCGGATTCTGCTTGTGCATGAAGCGGTGGGCAGTGTTGTGAATAAAAGCGACGTGCGGTGGATGAGACATTTCCACTCGAGAGCCATCCACCGAATGGGAGGGCTTCATCCGCAGATTTCGACTGTTATTCACGGGCCTTCCACAATTGTTGTGGATCGCAGCGGGTCCGGACGCATGAACAGACGAGACGGAACAAGATGAGAAGGCGTACCGCGAGTGATAAGCCTATGACGGTTCGATGGCGTGAACGGTTGGCGGGGTGTCGGACTATTGGGCAGTATGCGTGACGGCATGCCACGCAGAAAGATGTGTGGCGGCGCCCCACGTACAAACAAAGTGTTTCGCACCGATATACCTTGTGTGCAGTGCACCGGCAAGGCGCAGGCCAGACTAGTTGGGCGCGTGGTAACCAGGCATGCGCGAGGAGGGACCGAGCGGAGGCCTGGAACGTGAGGAATCGAGGATCACTCAGGTTGTTCGGAGTGCGACTGTTGCGAGGCCGCTGCCTGCTTGATTCGGCTCGTCAGCTCGGATACCTGGTTGTATGTGGTTTGCCGTTCTGCCATTTGCTTGTCAATCTTGCGATAAGCGTGCATGACGGTTGTGTGATCGCGGCGTCCGAAAATGTTGCCGATTCGGGGCAGGGAGAGATCTGTCATCTCCCGGCACAGATACATGGCGATTTGCCGAGCGGTCACAATGGTGCGTGAACGATCCGCCGCAGTGAGATCGTCAATAGTGATCTCGAAGTAGTTGGCCGTCTGGCTCATGATGAGGCTGGCGGTGATCTCGATATCGTCCGGGTTAGAGATGAGATCTTTGAGTACCATCTCGGAGAGTGTTAGATCAACCGGCTGTTTGGAAAGATCCGCAAAGGCTGTAACACGGCGCAATGCGCCCTCCATTTCGCGGATATTAGTCGTCATATTCGCGGCGATGTACTCGTGGACTTCGCGTGGCACTTGAATGCCATCGACGCTCGCCTTCTTCTCCAAAATGGCGACGCTTGTCTCCAGGCTGGGTCGGTCGATACTGGCGGTGACACCGGAAATGAAGCGTGAAACCATCCGCTCTTCGAAGCCGTTGAGCAGATTGGGCGCTACATCGGAGGTGATAACGATCTGCTTGTTCGCGTTTGTCAGCGCGTTGAAGGTGTGGAAGAACTCTTCAACAGTTGTGTCCCGGCCGCCAATGAACTGGATGTCGTCGATCAGCAAGATGTCGACGGTGCGGAACTGGTCCTTGAACTCTGCCTGGCGGCCGTCTCGCAAAGAGTTGATGAAGTCGTTGGTGAATTCTTCCGCGCTGATGTAGCGAACCTTGATATGCGGGTAGAGATTCAAGGCATAGTTGCCAATGGCGTGCATGAGGTGTGTTTTTCCCATGCCGGATTCTGAGTACAGGAACAGTGGATTGTAGGTTGTTCCGGGTGATTCGGCGACGGCGAGTGCGGTGGCGGTGGCGAATCTGTTGGAGTCGCCGATGACGAAGTTGCTGAATGTATAGCGTGGATTAAGCCGTGCGGCAATGCTTCGCGACGACGGATTGGCAACGTCCGTTGCAATTGCGGCAGTTGTTGAGATGGTGGAAATGGAGCCGGTCAAGGTGGGGTTGTGTTCAACCAGAGTGTCGATGGGAGAAAGCTTCTTCTGAACAAGGCTTTCTGCCATTGCAGTAGTGCCAGTGGAAGCTGGAGCGGAGGTGGCGACAGGAGCTGAAACTACCGGGGGAATGGGTGACTGCGGCGATTCCAACGTTGGTGACGTGACCGGCGGTTGATGTACCGGAGCTGCCGGGGTCGTGAGAAGCGAAGCCGTTTCGCCACCGGCGACACGCACCGGGCTTGATGGAGTCACCGGAGCCGATGATGCGGACGGTGCAGGAGTCTCATTAACGCTCGGATCTACGGAAATCATCAAGCGAATTTCACGGCCGAGGATATCCGACAGCCGTGCAGTCATGGCAGTCGCCACGTGTTCCTCAATCCAAGTCTTTACAAAGTCTGAGCCGACTGCAATCATGAAGATCTCATCTACGGCCGCAAGAGGATGTGCCATTCGTACGAAGGCAATCTGGGAATCGGAAAGTAATCCTTCAGTCCGAAGCAGCTCTGCTGCCGCTGTCCACGCATCGCGCGCGGGGTTACCGTCGTCCATACTGCTGTCTCCTACTCAGTGTGTGGACCTACCGCCCGGTATGGCCGGTTCATGGCGTAAAGCCTGCCCGCTTTGCGCCCGTATTCATCAGACTCTTGCCATATTAGGCCACCGCTCGCGATTCCGCATTCGATTTATCCACAGGATTCTGCACAGCTGTGGAAATTACACGCGTGTAGTTTTGGGGGCGACGGTCCGCGAACCTGCGCGAAAACCGCTGCAGGTAGTTTGTCCACAGGTGTGGAAGAAGAATGAAAAGTCGAGTAATTTGGAATGAATCAAGTTTGAAGTCGAGTGACCCCGACCGCAGGTTGCGAGATCGTTGGCGTATCGGTGTTTTGATGTTATCGAGATCCCCGAGAAGTCTGAGCAATGGGTCCTTGTCGGCCATTAGCGCAATCGGCCGACTTGTGGATGAATGGCTGGGCTATCAAGGGTGTCGCGGGTGGCGCTGTACATATTGTGAAATGACTCCGCGTCGCAGGAGGAACAGATCTGTATGCGGGCCTTACGAGGAGCGTTCGATTAAAGGCGGCGCTGAACTCCGCGCTCGTAGCAACGTTCTGGTCTCACGGCGTTCGCTGCCTTGGATGGGGTGTGTGGCTGCGGAAGCAGCGGGCTCTTGAGATGCTGTCTATTGTGGAGCGATGCCGAAGCGTAGATGATGCCCTGTACGTAGCGCGGTGTCTGAGACGCTGGATATTTTCCAGTGAGAGTGATATTGCCCCACACACGCAACACGACGTGATCACCGCACCAGACGGCGCCGACGTCGTCAGATATTGCACTACGTGTGCAACCAGGTGTTGTCTTGTATGTGGAATACCGCACCGACGTCGCCCATAGTAATGGCGGCTCGGGTGCGGCGTACCGGTGAACTGTCGCACAGCTTCAAAGATTGACCCGGCTGAGCCGCATCGCCTAGAGTTATGTAGCTGCTGTGCTCTCCGTCGGGGAGTGCCGCGTTGTTTTTGTCAGGCAGGTTTATCCTGCGTTCTGCTCCAAGGAGTCAAAGTGACCAAGCGGACTTATCAGCCGAATAATCGTCACCGCGCCCGAGTGCACGGCTTCCGCAAGCGCATGAGCACGCGGGCTGGCCGGGCCGTTATCGCTGCTCGTCGCCGTAAGGGCCGCGCAAAGCTTTCAGCGTGAGTGATGCTGCCCGCCGACCATCGGATGCGACGATCGGTTGAGTTTGTTCAGGCCATGCGTGGTGCGCGTGGCAGGACGAAGCGGCTCGTCGTATCGATCTACACTCCATCTACTCAAGACGTAATTTCGGCGGGAAGCTCAGCCGACCTCCACCCCGTGAAGGTCGGCTTTGTCGTACCTAAAAGCGTTGGTAACTCCGTGCTTCGGCATCGTCTCTCCCGCCAGTTGCGGCATATTCTGCGAGATCGGTTGCCACAATTCACGGCGGGTGAATTGGTAGCCGTTCGCGCGCTGCCTGCAGCACGTGGCGTGACATCACAAGAGCTTGCCGCAGATGTGGATGAAGGGATCCGTCGAGCGCGAAACAAGGCGGAACGAGCATCTAGTTCGACCTGTGGTCGGCAACAGCCTGGTGCCCTCACCACTAATGCGGAATCCGGTGCACAGCGAACTGACGAAGTCGGCGTCGTAGCGGAAGGTCAAGGAGGACAGCCGTGATAAATCCGGTGACATGCGCCCTCCTCGCGGCAATCCGTTGGTACCAGAGGACAATTTCGGCGGCGCTACCGGCAACTTGCCGCTATGCACCGAGTTGCTCCCAGTACGCTTATGGCGCGCTTCGAATTCATGGGGTGGTCAAAGGTACACTTCTCAGTGTCTGGAGAATCTTGCGCTGCAATCCGTGGAGTAAAGGTGGTGTTGATCGGGTACCGGCTCGGGGAAAATGGCCGTCGGCTCCGCTCGACCACTCCGAACTCATGGCGTTGTACGCGCAGGAAGATCACGAACTGATGATCTCATCAGGCCAACGCGGCCAGGGCGATGAGGAATAAGGGCAGTACATCGAGAATGCGGGCGTGAGCTCGCGGTAGTGAAAGAAGAGCTGTGGATACTATCCTTCACCCGATCATGTGGTTGGTCGCATGGGTTATGTACGGCATTCATCAAGGACTGACCGCCATCGGTATGGATGCTGGTGCCGGACCGGCCTGGGTGCTGTCGATTATCGGCTTGACTATTGTTGTCCGATTGATAGTGCTGCCCCTGTACAACCGGCAGATCCGAGCCTCGCGCCAAACTCAGATCCTTCAGCCCGAGATCCAGAAGATTCAGAAGAAGTACAAGGGAAAAAAGGATCGTCTTTCGCAGCAACGGCAGCAGGAAGAGATGCAGGCGCTGTACCGCAAGCACGGTACATCTCCATTTGCTTCGTGCCTGCCGATGCTAGTACAGATGCCGATTCTCTTCTCGTTGTACCGGGTGCTCTACGCTTTCCCGAGTATCGCCTCCGGTAATCGCGGCGCACTGGGTCCGATAGACACGAACATTGCGGCTGAGTTCGAGAACTCAACGGTTTTCGGAGCGCCACTTTCGGCGTCTTTCTCCCAGCCAGGAGCCGATCCTTCCTTGAGCCTACGGGTGCGAATCATTGCGGCACTGTTTGTTCTACTGCTCAGTTTGACGATGTTCTTTACACAAAAGCAGCTGACGATGAAGAACATGCCGGAGTCATCGATGGATCGGTCCAACCCGGCGTATCAGATGCAGAAGTACATGCTCTACGGTATGCCGGCTATCTATTTGGTGACCGGCGTGGCCTTCCAAATCGGCGTGCTTGTGTACTGGGTGGCAGGAAACTTCTGGAACATGGGCCAGCAGGCGTGGTTCATCCGGAACAATCCGACTCCAGGTTCCAAGGCGTACAAGGAACGCCAGGAGCGGCTGCGTCAGCGCCGCATTGCCAAGGGATTGCCTCCGGAAGAAGATAGTGAGGCCGCCAGTGAAGTGCGCTCCGTCGGCCAGCGCCAACAGCCGGTTGGAAAGAGTCGTGCGAAGAAAGCGGCTGCTAAGGCAACTCCGAAGGAGCAAGTGGATAGAACTGCGAGTGCTCAGGCAGCGATGGCAGGCGACGTCGACGCGAACGAGGCGACCGCGAGTAACGAGGGAGAGCATGAGGTCCGCGGTAAGGATGGTTTGACGGATGCCGAACGCGCTCGGAAACGCTACGAGCGTCGGCAGGCGGAACGGCAGCGTTCGCGGGCCAAGCAGCAACAGCGTAAGAAGAAGCAGCAGCAGAATCAGAAGAAGAGGAATTTCTAGCTACCGCGGGGTTCACGTTCGCGGCGCAGCGACAACAGACTTGTGAGAGGAAGGAAACCACTATGAGCGAAACACTCGATAATAGCGATCTCTTGAAGAAGCTAGATGAGGAAGGTGACTTCGCGGCAGATTATCTAGAAGAACTGCTCGACATCGCTGACCTCGACGGCGATATTGAGATTGCAGTTGAAGCGGATCGCGCGTCTTTGGCCATTGTGACCGATGGTAAGGAAGACCGTCGGTTGCGACGGCTTGTCGGGCAGGACGGCGAAGTGCTTGATGCACTACAAGAACTGACACGTCTTGCCGTGCAGAGCCAGACCGGCGAACGAAGCCGACTCATGCTGGACATTCTCGGCTTCCGTGAGAACCGTCGCAATGAGATTGCGAAGATCGCCCGCAAGGCGGTGGCTCGTGTTACCGATACCGGGAAGACCGTTTCGCTCGAGCCGATGAATCCCTTCGAGCGCAAGGTGGTACACGATATCGTGGCGCAGTCCGGTCTGTATTCGGATTCTGAAGGCGTCGGCAATGCGCGGCACGTGATTATCAGCCTCGAAGAAATCGTAACGGAAGAGGATTTCGACGACGAGGAGTAAGCCGCCGCGCGGAAGAGAAACCGCGTACGCGGAGTACTTGTAGACGCGAAGCCGACGCCGAACTCCTCGGCGTCGGCGACGTGTTTAATGCGCACTGCGGACTTTGACGGGGACGGTGGGCTTGAATGCGGTGTGCGGGCTAGCGCCGGTGAGGTTTTCACCGATGGCAGCTGCGGAAATGGCGTTCGGGCGTTATTCACGCGCTATCTGAACGGTGAGGTCTCCAGTGCTGTCCGTGCGTATGGTGAGCTCGACGGACCTGACAGACGGCCATAAGGCGAAAAGTAGTCCGGTTGGTGCGTATGGTGAGCTCGAACTCGCGGTGCTGTTCTTTCCGGATGCTAGGTGGAGTGGACGGGTGGTTCTGGCCTGTGGAGAGGTCGGGCAGGTGGGTTTTCGGATGCTAGATGGGCGGGTGGTTGCGGCGTGTGGAGAGTTCGGCGCGCGATTCTTTCCGCTCGCTGATGGGGGCAATCGGATTGGCCGCCTGGGCCGACTGCGGGTCCTAAGCTGACCGTTGGTGGAGCATAAGGCTCGGCATCGGTACGGGTCGGATTCTACGGCTGTCATGATTGCCTTGGATTTTGGGAGCTGGTTCGCGGGTTGGAGACGGGAAGATTCAGGTGGTTTGTGTCGATCTGGGTTTGCTGCGGCGAATTTTTTGGGCGGAACAGAAGCCAGGCGGTGAGAACTACGTGCGTCGCGGTGCCGGGTGTCATATTAGCCGACGTGGAACGGTTGCAAAAGGGTTGAGATCCGCGCGAGAACACGGTAATACTCCGGGGCGGATGTCGCTATTGGTCTGGGGTCCGATGCGGTGGCAGGGCTACGACCCGTATCGCGACCACAGAGATGATCTCTCCAAGTAACATCTGAAGAGGTCAGCGTTTAGGATGGTGAAGCAATTGACTGACGATGGTAGAGCTGTCTGCGGTCGGTGTGTAGCGAGGTCCGGTGGGTCCGAGAAACATGAACGGTGCAACTGAAGAATGAATGAAGAGAGCGAGTTGTTGGGTTTCGAACCGGCACCCCTCGGGGGTGCGGAGCACTTCGGCCTAGCGTGGGATCAACTGTTGGGGTACGCGAGCCTTTTGGAACGCGAAGGTGAACGGCAAGGTCTTATCGGACCGCGTGAGGGTCAACGCTTATGGACCCGGCACATACTCAACTCGACCGCGATCCTCGAGTATGTACCCAAGAACGCGCGGGTCATCGATGTTGGTTCGGGGGCAGGATTCCCTGGAATCGTGCTGGCAGTGCTCCGACCTGATACCGGTGTTACCCTCGTGGAATCCATGGAGCGGCGGTGCACTTGGCTAAGCCTGGTGGCGAGAGAGCTACAACTTGCCAATGTCAAAGTCGCACATGCACGTTCAGAGGAACTGCACGGCAAGATGATTGCGGATGTGGTTACAGCGCGGGCGGTTGCTGCACTGAAGAAACTCTTGCCGATGACGATGCCGCTGGTAAAGCGTGGGGGTTCATTGGTAGCTCTTAAAGGTGCGCGGATCGAGGAGGAGATCGCGGCCTCGGATCGGGAGTTGCGACGCGCACGTGCACAGTGGGTGGATGTACATCTTGTAACGCCCTTCGGGTGTGATGAGGCGACAAGGGTCGTCGAGGTCCGTAAGCAGGCTTAGCTGGGTCGTCGCCGCTGGTGCTGTCGCGGGCGGCTGTTGTTGGGGTAACTATTGTTAGGGCTGGCTGAGCTCTGGTTGGGAAGTCGCGGCGAACCGGAGGCAGGAGTTTATGGCCCCTACAGTGCCCGGGCGTGCAAGCGCGTAATGTCCTAGGTCGCTCCCGCGACTAGTTCGCCCTATATGCCCGGGCGTAGGTTCGCCCTATATGCTCGGGCGTAGGAGCGCGTGACATCGCCGGGGAAGAGCTAACGAGGCTGTAAGGGAAAGGATGGACCGCGTATTGGGCAGGCTGGCGCATGCGATGTGCAAGCCCGCTGTCGCCGGACAGAACGAATCCTTGATCGGTAGAGTGGTTGCAGCAGCATCGCCAGAGTGCACTACAGGCATCGATGCTAGCTATCATAGCATTATTTCGTGCGGTGGCAGCCCTGGTGCGTAGCGTTGGAGCAGCTGGCTGCAGTGCGCACAGGAGTGAGGGCTGAAGGGTCAATCGGCACCGAGGCCACGGAGTGACAGGGTAACAACACTACACATGTTGATGGCGGAGTGCGGCGGAGGCGGTAGTAGACTCGCGTGAAAGAACAGGTCTTAGCTGTGCGGCGGGCGGTAGACGCAAGCCGGAAGATTGCAAGGTGATGCAGAGCAATGGGCATCAAGGTTCTCTTGGCATCGGGAGCCATTAGTGTAAACGATGCCGAATGCGGTCGGTCCAACGGGATTTATCATAGCAACTATGCCGCCGTTATACGGCAGGGACATCGGCTTGGGAGTAGCAGTCATGCGGGCAGATTTGCCACTTGTGTCGTATCTCGGTGTGTGCGCGCGTGGTTGTGCCACGGCGTTCTACCTTGGCTGGGGAGGCGGTATCTGACGTGGCGGTACCCAACATGTTTCACGTGAAACATGCGCGCGACTCATCCCCTATCTCGTCGACTGTCTGTCTGGTGGGATCACTCGTGGGAAGTGAGTACAGAGTTGAACAAGCTGCGACGGGCGACGGATGAGACCTTGGCCTTGGCAGCCTGTTGTGGTATTGACGAACTCGCAGATGGAAATGGACGCGGCGACGCTGCGATGGCGCGGTGCTGTCGTCTGTCTAAGATGTGGTGGTGCGGAGTGAGGAGGTGGTGGCGAGTAGAGACATTGCTTGGCGGGTCTTCCCGTGTCCCACATCTTCCACTCTCGAGCCACCGCATAAGCGCGCCGCTGTAGGCTGACTGGGCGGACAACTCCTCAGGTGGGAATAGCACAAGACGTTGAAGGCATCGGCGCGGGTGCGTTGGGAGGTAGTGGATCTAGGTGCGCTGCGGAAGCAGCATTGGCGCAGCCAGACGCTGCGGTTGTGTTTCACGTTAAACCTGGCGAAGTGCGGCCGAGTCAATACGTGACCGCTCTGGCAGATACAGGTACCTGAATCGTGTGTCGGCTACGCGTCGAGACTGTGAGTCGTCCTGCCCGACGTGGGAAGAGGCAAGTGGAGATAGCCGACTTAAGGTTTCTATGCGCCAAGGCTTCGGTCGTCTGTGATCGCCATTGCATAGAGGCTCATACTCCAGCCACGACCGAACCGCGGAGAGCGATGCGTTTGGCTCCACGTGCAAGACAGTTCAGATGCCCCTGGACAGCTGGAGTCGCTCTGCAGACCTGGCGCTGCGTGTTGGGCCAGAGAATAGGTGAGTCGGGTGCGGCGGCTCCGCGGAAGGGGCGCTGAGTACCCCGATCAGAATTGCGTTGCCGGGTGGTGGGTAGCGCGCCGGGCATGGCCGCCGTGCACGCCAAACGCCTTGGGAGGAATGGACGGTCTAAAGACTGATCCCCGCTTGTCATGGTAATGCCGGAGCGGCTGGGCGAATCTCGGAGCCTGCTATTGTCGGTTGCACGCCTTGGCGAAGCGACGGAGCAGGTTCTCGCACCGAGGGACCAAGGAACATGTGGCATTGTGGTAGCTGCGGCGTGCGGGAGGCACACACCGTTTCACGTGAAACGGTGTGTGCTTGGAAGGCCGCAGGCTCCGGCTTGGGATACGTATGCGGCGTGCTGTTAGATGACCCATGCGGGCTCCGGCCATGGGACTTATGGGCGCGGTGCTGACGGCCGAGTTGGGTCCGGGTGCGTGGCGTTCGGAGTTACTCGGCTAACAGAAGTCGGCCGCACGACCACATTTCGTCGAGAAGGTGGCAGGAGTAGCGTAGTGCCGATGGGGCAAGGAGAAGACATGGACTGCTTCCGGCAGGAAGCATACCGGGTGCGGCAGATGGACCACGCCTTTCGTTCCTAGTAGACATACTCGCCAATTCTCGGCACGGAGAAGCACGCGTGGTCCCGACACGGGAGAGGCCAGTGGCGATGACTTGGGGTTGGCGGCCCAGTCAGCGTGCAGCGGCGCGTTTGCGCGGTGGCTCGAGAGTGGAAAACGTGGGATGGGGGAAGAAAATGCTGGGGGCCAGGTGGGTGCTCTTGCACAGTGGAAAGCGTCGGGAGCAGAGTGCCGCACTCTCCACGTGGTTGGCTGACCTGAACCAGGACGTAATTGCGGCAGAACGAGCTCCGCACTCCCCCCATGAGTGTGCTGGTGTGCGCAAGGGTTAGCGGCGGTAGCCGTATGAGCTGTGGATGACTCAAGGCAAATGAAACGCCGGTCGGAGCGGCGTCAGTGAGGCGCAGGGAGGTCGCGGGAGCCAGGTCGTCTGGCACGAGTCTCGTCGACGGGAGCTGTTCCGCAATCGCTGTTCGTTGCGGACTTGCGACCCTGTAACGTGTGAAGAGGTAGACAGGCAGGAGAATGGGCTGCGCGGCGGACATCGGTGCAGAAGGCGCATTCGTGCTCGATCCCTGCAGAGAAGGGGCTGGGCTACACGGGCGATATCAGGAGTCAGCGTGCATATTCGTCGCGACGTGAGAGTCGTCTCTCCAGTGCGAGCTCTTGATTGCGGTCGGCGAGTGTTTCACGTGAAACGACGGCTCGGTCGGACCGTCAAGCCAGTGCGAGCCTATGCGCGACGTGTTTCAGGTGAAATGCCGACTGGACCGAACCAGTCCCCGCGCTCATTCTCTGTGTGCGTTTCACGTGAAACGGATGATCGATCCAGGCGCGATTGCGAGATTGCCGTGATGGGCAGTCGCTGCGGATAGCAGCGCTACGCGCAGGAGGCGGGTGCCGCTAATGGTAAGAGTCTATGCTTTTGGAGAGCGACAAGACTTGCCTCAGCGGCGAGGTGCGACGGCGTGGTACTGCAGCCGAAATACAGTGCACCATTGCACGGTTTGCCCCGAACGCGGCTTCGTAACGCGGGGACCGCTTGAGCTTGCGGATGCAGCTTGTTGGCAGGGCTCTCCCTCTCGGATTGAGGCCTGCGCGGTGACTGCAGCATACGACAACGGTGCTTCGGTCAACGCAGACGGGACTTTGCGTGGCGAGAGGTGTCGCCTGGGCTGACCGTCTCAAGCGCGTCCTGGCGCTGGTGGTGGCGCGAGTCGAGGGCGCGAGTGGAAGACTTCGCCGTCGCGGACGACCGGGTATCTACGCCCGGTGGCGACGTGAATACGTCTACGAGGAGCCGGGGTGAGTCGCTGCAACGGGCGCGGTGTTGTTTCACATGAAACATCGTGTCATCGGACGACTTCGGCACCGATGATCGGAGTGTGGTCTTCCGACCACGCTTTCCATGCGTCGACACTGCTGTTCGCCGCACGAAGTGCGACACCACTTGACGCTTACACGTTGTGCGGCAGAGCCCTTCCCTAGTGGGGTGACGTGCGTGTTACGCGTCTAACCGTTGGTGGGGAGTGCCTGGCGTGAAGAGAAGAACTTGGCAATGCGGCATCAGTAGTGGCGGCCGGGGTCGCCATGCCTCCGGAATAGACAACCTGTTGCGATGTCTAGTGTTCACACGACTACTAGGCTCGCCATGCCAGTTGAATTGACCTTTCGGACTCGGGGAAATGCAGGCGGGGTGTCGATAGAAAGCGGTCCGGGGAGAGCGAGATCAATGGCGTGCCGGAGCCTGCTTGTTGGTGTCAAACGCAGCGGCATGCGTGGAGAACGCGATGCTCCTGACCGAGTCGGCTCTCCAACGTGGCTCGGGGCACGCGAAACGGGACAGATGTCACAATCGATTTGGCTGGGAATCAAAGCGCAGCGAAGCTGAGCGGCGGGCAGACTCAGACCGTGTGAACCTTGCGCGAGGTGACTACGGGTACATATCGAGACCGCTGAGCGGCCCGGCACGACCCAGGCTCGTTGTATGGGCGTGCTTCCGTGAGGCAGACATGGCGATGATCGCAAACAACGACATGGCTGGACTCGCGCCGTTTCACGTGAAACACATCAGGTCGCTAGCAGATCTTGGTGCGGGAGTCGGACGTGGTGCCAGGTGGACAAGTGAGCGCTTGTAAATGGCGACGAGGCGAGCCCCTACCCGTTTCACGTGAAACACATCTGCTGGTTGCGGGGATTGCCACGGAACTCGTCAGGCGCCAATTCGCGTGAAACATCATGGAGTGTCCGTTGCAGGACCGTTTCGCCACGACAGGGAGGTGCCGTTCCCTACTGCATCGATAGAAGGCGATAACGCGAGACTCTACCTGTTTCGCGTGAAACGACGGACAGAGAAATGCTTTCAAACGGCGTTGCAGTGCATGAGGGCGATGTCCGCTGCGGCATTGGATCTTCGCCAGTACGTCGGCCTAGACAATTCCTGGTGGGCACCTCCCAATCGCATGCTTGAGCCTCGCGCGTGAACGCGAGGTCAACGCCATACTGCGCAGGTCGCCACCCGAGGCTTGCTCGCAAGTGAATCGGCCCGCCTCGGCGGCACAGGCATCGACTGCTCCGAATGCGGGCCGTTCGAGCGAAACGGTGACGAGCTTTGCCTGCGATTGGCGGCTTGTCCGGACAATGTAGTCTGAGTGGGACGGCGAATGACTCACTGTCGGCGAGTAATCTCTCGGCGGTGGTAGGCGTAGTTTGAGTGATATGGGAAAGAGGTGCCACATTGGAAGCCATGCCCAACTCGCCGTGCGTCGGTCGGGTGTAAGCACGCGCCATACGATATTGATATAATGACACGTCGTCAAGGTGCTGCTCTACCCAACCGCTGGTCCGTTGTTACATCGGAACGGATAGGTTGGAATTGTGGATTGCGGAGTGGTCTACGGGCCCGACCTGTTTGTTCGGCAGTAGTGAGCATTTCCTACTGTTTGATGGTAGCCAACACATCTCATCGCCCGAGGACGCGAAATAAACTGTATGATAATCACGCGCTTTGATAGTGTCGTGTGATTGAAGCGAGAGCGCGTGCCAAGCCGGAGGCGGCGCCAAGCCAGACCGCACACCAAGCTACAGTTGATCCCAAGCCGGACCACACGCCAAACCAGGCCACACGCCAACGCACTAAGTACGACAGGCTGCGACTGCTCGCATGGCACGTGTTCGACGGAATCACGCCTCAAGGGCTTGCGCTACCCGATACCCCTTACGAGGAGGCGTACCGATTCCGGTGAAGTGAGATGGCTGCCCTGTCGCAGCGCGTGGCTACTTTCGACTTGAATGGCGCGAAAGTTCGCCCCGCCAGCGGGAGAAACCCACCCGTGCAGATGCCCCGCCCCGTCACACGAACTGCCCCCGTCACACGAACTGCCCCCGTCACACGAACTGCCCCCGTCACACGAACTGCCCCCGTCACACGAACTGCCCCCGTCACACGAACTGGCAGAATCCATGTGCAAACATCCGCACGCGGCGCGTACGTCCGGGTCCGGCCGGTTTCACGATGAGGATCTCTACCGTCATTTTCGCCGGGGTCGTGTAGCACTTTCGCTGTGGCTGTGTAGTGGAAGAGCACTCGCTCGCAGCTACTAGGTAGACTTAGGTGCACGACTAAGGATGGTGATATGAGCGATCCGCGAAAGAAGGCCGCAAGCGCTCGGTCAAGTGCCTCCGCTTCAGGCACGAGCCTGGACCGCTTTGCTAGCGACGACTCACCTCTGGCCTCTGGCCTCGTCGACGATATGAGGCGCCTGGAGAAGGTCTCGTCAACACGTTTTAAGAAGCCGACGCATACTCGAATCATCTCGGTTGCCAACCAAAAGGGCGGCGTCGGAAAGACGACGACGGCGGTAAATCTCGCCGTCGCGCTGGCGAGTGGCGGGCTGCAGGTGCTGGTTATTGATGATGATCCGCAGAGCAATGCCTCTACAGCTCTTGGGCTTACGAACATCGAGGAACGCCCCTCTCTTTACGAGGTTCTCCGGGGAGAACACTCACTTGTGTCGATCTTGCAGCAGGTGGAGCAGGTACCTAACTTGTACGTTGCGCCGTCGTCGTTGAAGCTGTCATTAATTGACATGGAGCTCGCCGACGCGCCTGACCGGCAAGTACGTCTGCGTAATGCGATCCAGGAAGCGCTGCTCACGCTGGACGAGATCAACCGACACATTGACTATGTGCTGATCGACTGCCCTCCTTCCATGTCTTTACTGCCGATCAATGCCTTGGTGGCCGCGAACGAGGTGCTGATTCCGGTGCAATGCGAGTACTACGCGTTGGAAGGACTTACGCAACTGCTGCGCACAATTGAGTCGGCGCGAACCACTGCGAACCCGGATCTCACAGTGAGTACGATTCTGCTGACCATGTACGCCAAGAGTACGAATCTCAGCAGCGAGGTCGCGGCGAATGTGCGGGAATTCTTCCCGACGCAGACCTTAGACACGGAGATTCCGCGATCAGTGCGAATCGCTGAGTCGCCTTCCTACGGCGAGACTGTTATTACCTACGCACCCAGATCAAGCGGGGCGATCGCCTACCTTGCCGCTGCGCAAGAACTGGCAGAACGGGCTGAATGAGGAGGAAATCGATGGCGGAACGACGGCGTGGCCTGGGGCGTGGCATTGGAGCATTAATTCCTGAGGAGCAGCAGGAGAATAAGGATCGGCCGATCGATGTCTTCTTCGGTTCGCGTGTGCCGCGCGCCGAAGGCGTAGGTGGCGGTAAGTCGGCCCAGAGTAACGAGGCCGGGGCGAGCAACCCAACGGCGCAGAATACTGAGGAGACATCCGATGTCGGCGCAACGCTCTCTGATAGTGGGGCGCCCACCCCTTCGGCGAGCAGCGGGGGCAAGAAGGCTGCCCGAGGCAAGCGGACCACCGGGGCCGAAAAGACCACCGGAACCGAAAAGACCACCGGAACCGAAAAGACTGCTGGAACCGAAAAGACTGCTGGAACCGAAAAGACTGCTGGAACCGAAAAGACCAAAGGAACGAACAAGGAAACCCCAGCCACCAGCACCGCACCCGACGCTGCCAGCTACCTGCCCGACGGTGCCTTCTCGGCAGAAGACTCCTCCTTGATCGATGACGCCTCCTTGACCGATTACGCTTCTTCGACAGAGGGCGGCTCCCCGGCAGAAGACACCCCCTCGACCGCCGACGCCTTTTTGACGGATGACACCTCCTTCACGGAGGGCGGCTCCCCAACAGCCGATGCCTCCCCAATAGACGATAACGAGGCGCTCGTCGCGGTGCCTGGCGCGACATTCGCCGAGCTCCCCGTTGAGCAGATCATCCCCAATACACGGCAACCGCGTACGGTGTTCGACGAGGATGAGCTTTCCGAACTGGCCGATTCCATCAAAGAGGTAGGCGTTCTCCAGCCGATTATCGTTCGGCGCTTGATTGAACCGGTCGAGAATGCGCCGCAGGCTCGGTACGAGTTGATTATGGGCGAGCGACGTTGGCGCGCCACCGAGCTCGCCGGGCTCGATAACGTCCCGGCCATTGTGCGCGATACGGCAGATGAAGACCTGCTCCGCGACGCGCTGCTGGAGAATCTGCACCGTGTGCAGCTCAACCCCTTGGAAGAGGCCGCCGCATATCAGCAGCTCCTGGACGACTTCAACTGCACGCAAGAAGAATTGTCACGCCGGATCGCGCGCTCTCGCCCGCAGATCTCTAATACCCTGCGTCTGCTCAAGCTGCCGCCTTTGGTGCAACGTCGAGTCGCCGCGCAAGTACTCTCAGCCGGACACGCGCGAGCACTCCTCGGATTGGCCGATCCGGCCGCCATGGAGCGGTTGGCACAGCGCATCGTGGCGGAAGGCCTCTCGGTGCGGCAGGTCGAGGAGATCGTTGCACTCGGCGATGAGCCCGTCGCCACTCCGAGCCGGTCACGCGGCCGCGCCAAGCGTTATGCGCCGGAACTTGGAGAACTCTCCAGTAGGCTCGCTGATCGCTTTGATACGCGTGTCAAGGTCGATATGGGTCAGCGCAAGGGAACGATCCGCATTGAGTTTGCATCGATTGAGGACCTCAACCGAATTCTTGTGGTGATGGCTCCCGGCGACGACGGCGTTTTGCCGCGCGATGCGGCGGCTAACGATGCGGCGGACACCGACGCAGCGGGTGCGGGGGCACAGGCGGGAGCGGCAGGTGCGCAGCCACGGGCCGCAGGCGTGTATGCCACGGATGTGGAAGATACTCGCACCGTCGACGGTGTGGAGAGAGGCGGCCAGGGTGCCGCGGAGCTTGACGGCGCCCCAGGTGCTTACAGTGCGGCAGATAGTGGCGTTGAACTAACCGCGCCGGAGCACTACACAATCGATTAGATGTGCCGACGGTTGGATGCGCCGGGCGATCAAAGAGTCTCCGCCGGGCGTTATTTTGCTGCGCGCTAGATACGCGAAGCAACGCGATGTGCTAGTGCCACGCCACGCGGGGTTGCGGTGCCCTAGGCAGTTAGATACGCCAGAGCTAGACCGGGATCTACCCAAGCAGTCAGACGTGCCAGGGCTACACCGGGGCGTCGGACACCCTAAACGGTACGGCCCGTTACGCGGTGGTATGGCCAAATTCGCCGGGCCAATACCCCTGACCATCAAACACACCCGCGAAGTCAGAACGTCGACCGTCACACCCCGACCGTCACACCCGGCCGTCAACCATGACCATCAAATGCGCTTGGCGGCTGTCTCCAGGATGCGGAGGTAAAAGCTGTCCACGGTGGTCCCCTCCTGCTTGGCGGCCGCGGCAACTGCCTGCGGGAACAGCGAAGTCTCCGTCATACCCGGCGCAACATTAACATCGAGGATCCACGGTGTCTCACCATCGAAGATGATGTCGGTGCGTGAATAGTCACGCAACCCGAGCGTCGAATGGACGGTCTCGGCCGCGCCACCCACGGTCCGGGCGTCGTCGTCGGAAAGACGTGCCGGTACGAAATACTCCACGCGGCCCGCGTTGTAACGGGCGTCGTAGTCGTACAGACCGTCGGTCACAATCTCGACGGCGGGCAGCGCCTGCGGCCCTTCCGCATCGCCATCGGCGACGTCGATCACCGCCACGGCCACTTCCCGGCCGCTGACGTACTGCTCGATATGTGCATTCTCCCCGTAGGCGAAGCAATCCACCATGGCTCGCGGAAGCTGCGCGGCGGATTCGACGATGGTGACCCCGAGTCCAGATCCTCCCTGTGACGGCTTGACGACCAACGGGAATCCGAAACGCTCTCCAAGCAGATCGAGCATGGGATTAACACCCACGTCCCGGAACAGCGCCTGCGGAATATCTACCGAGTCGGGCACCTGCAGTCCTGCCTTGCCGAGAATGGATGAGGCCACGGCCTTGTCGGACGCCAGGCGGCAGCCCATCGGGTCGCTGCCCACGTATGGAACACCAACCAGCTCAAGGAGGTTTTGCAGCGAGCCGTCCTCACCGGTGGAGCCATGCACAAGTGGCCAGACAACATCGGGTGACATCGATTCGAGACGTTGCAGCAGTGTACTGTCGACGTCGAGCAGTTTGACCTGCACGCCGGCTTCGCGCAGTACGGCGGCCACACGGCGCCCAGAATGCATGGAGACCTCGCGCTCATGGGTTAGCCCGCCGGCGAGGATGGCGACGGTCAATGGCTGGGTCATAAGAACCTTCCTTGGTTGAGTTGGTGCGGATCGTTCGGCCTGCCAACTGCAGGTTCGCCGGAAAGATGGACGTGGCGGCTGCGGACAGCCGTGGAGGTGGGAAATTGCCTAGTGCCGGTGAAGATAATCGCGGCGGCAGGGCATGTCGGCGTGGCGGCGGGACGTCTCGATGTGACCGCAGAGGACACCGCAGCGACACCAGGACACGCCGCAATGGCTGAACTGATCATTGGGTCAGCGGCTAGGCGGTAATCCTCTGCGACCATGGTTCACGCGCCCTGTTGTTCACGTCGGCCTTGAATGCCGAACATATCGACCAGTTCTCGTTCACCTTCGATGACAAGGGCGAGGCGCCGAACGCCTTCCTCAATCTGCTCCGGCGTCGGATAGCAGAAGGAGAGGCGCATATGATCATGCCCCTCGCCGTTGGCGTAGAACGCCGTGCCGGACACATAGGCGACCAAGTTCTTCACCGCGCGAGGCAGCATGGCCTGTGCATCAAGACCTTCGGGGAGCTTCACCCAGGTGTAGAAGCCGCCTTCGGGTTCCGTCCACGAGCACATGGGCAGATGCGTACTCAGCGCACGTTGCATGGCTTGCCCGCGCTCATGATACATCTCCCGGTACTCCTTGACCTGCTGGTACCAGTCGTAGGTGCGCAAGTACTCGGCAATCGAGAGCTGGCTAAAGGTAGAGGGGCACAGCACAGCGTTTTCATTGGCAAGAACGAGGCGAGACGTCACCGCAGTGGGCGCCAACGCCCATCCCACCCGATAACCGGGGGCGAAGGTTTTGGAGAAGGTGCCCAGATAAACGACGCCATCGGGATTGTAGCTATACAGCGCGGGAAGTGGGTCGCCGGCGAATCCAAGCAGGCCGTACGGATTGTCCTCCACGATGAGCACATGGTGGCGTCGGCAAATATCCACGATCTGCGGCCTACGCTCCGCCGAGAGGCACACCCCCGCCGGGTTGTGGAAATTCGGGATGACGTAGAGGAATTTCATAGGCTTACCCTGCGCCTCGAGTTCACGCATGGTTTCCTCAAGCGCCTCGGGGATAAGCCCGTTCTCATCAATGGCGACGTGCACAATATTGGCCTGATAGGCGCGGAAAGTGCCGAGCGCTCCCACATACGACGGCGCCTCCGCCAGGACGACGTCGCCGGGGTTCAGGAAGATCTCTGAGATCAGGTCGAGGGCCTGCTGCGACCCGGTAGTGACGGTAATGTCATCCGGATGGCCGCGCACGCCGTCGGGCCGCATTACGTCGGCAATCATTTCCCGAAGTTCTTCTTCACCCTGCCCGCCGCTGTATTGCAGGAGCTTCGTGCCGCGCTCGCGGATAATGCGGGCGGACATATCGGCGAGGAAGTCCAGCGGCAATCCGACGATATTGGGCATTCCGCCGGCGAGGGAAACGACTTCGGGCCGGTTGGCGACGGCGAAGAGGGAGCGCACCTCGGACTGTTTCATGCCCAGGGCACGGTCGGCGTAGGCGTTGTACCAAGGATCAAGGCGCGTGCCTGCTGCGGCAGCGCGACTTTCCCCAGCGTGATTCTGAGTGTTCGTCTGCCCTGTGGTACTCATGACCTACTCCTTTTCTGTGTCCGGGCCGGTGGCTGTTCATCGTAGATCTGTCAGACCTGCGGTGGCGGCTATTGCCTTTATGTTGCGCTGCCTTTGAAAGCAGCACCACTACTGGAGTGGCGCCATAGCTGCCTTCATCGCGGCGCGCGTGATGGCACCCTCGGGAGCGACACCACTACTCAAGTGTGCCAGAAGTCGCGCCGTGGCGCGTTTCTCGCCGGATGGCGTGTGGGTCATTCGGCCTTAGGGTGGGAGCGGTTGTCGGGGCATTCGGTGTCACGTTCGGTGTCAAAATCCCGTCCAAACGATGGAAAAGTGGAATGTCTCAATTTAAAGAATGGCGGAATCATGCGGATTTCGAGCGATGGCTTTTTCGCGAACTCGTCGTTTGGACGGGATTTGGACAGATGGAGGCAAGTCGTGGGGCACTGGGCGGGGATGAGCAAGCGGAGCGATTGCGCTCTCAGGCCGATTCTGAACCCCGGGCTGGGTATTCGCCCGGGATGCGTGCGGATTCAGGATGGTTAACACACTGGGACGGTCAGATGCTAGGCCGGTTGTACACGGAGGCCGGTTACACAATGAGGATGGTCAGACGCCGGGCCGGTCACATACTGAGGCCGATTACGCACGAAGGCTGGTTACACACCGAGACCGGTTACGCATCCAGGATGGCGAGGAGGCGCTCGCGAATCGTGAGCTTGGGCAGTTGACCGACGAAGCGCTCCCGCTCGCCCGCATCGGTGAGCAGCATGATCGTCGGCAGCATATCGATCGAATCGAGAAGTTCATCGCTGACGGCGGATGTTCCAGGCTGGCCCTCTTTCCTCCGGTGCTCTTCGTCGTCAACATCGACGACGACGCCGCTCAGCTGGGCCGCTGGCCGGAGCCGCGCCAAGTCGCGCAACGTCTCATCGAAAATAACACGCATGGGAATTGCCGGATCACACCAGGCGGCGGTGAAGAAGACCAGTGTGTAGGCGGTAGCATGAGAAGTACCTGAGGCAAGGCTTGCGTGTCGGGCAGAATCCGTGCTCTCATTAGTGTCAACACTCTCAATGGCGTCTGGATGTTGAACGATGTTTGGCTGCTGGCCCGCGCCAACATCTTGATTGATGCCCATGTTTCGATCATAAGCAGGTCGAGACAAGCAGGATATAGGGTGTTGAAAATGGGGTGAGAATCAATGGCGATCAAGGATGCGAGCCAGGGGGATTACGCCGCGGACGAGGCGCATGACGCCACCGCACGTAGCCACGCGGCGAGCCGCGACCGTGGCGTGGAAGATACTGGTGGTACTGGTACGCAGCGCACGGGGCAGACCGAGGGTTCGGAGCGCGAGGACTCCGGGAGGATTACGGTCGGTGAAGAGGACCTGGCTCTTAACGATCTGACCGTGCTCGATATGGTGGGCAACGTTCTGCAGTCAAGAGCGATCATCGGCTACGCCCTAGTCTTTATGATTCTGGAGTACGTGGCATTTATTGTTGTCTATGGTGAGCCCGCAGCGGCGATCGGGTTGGCCTTCACCCTTGGCGGTCCGTGCCTTGCCGCCGGATTGACGAAGCGGCTGTTCTCCGTGATACGGCCTGACAAGAAGAACGTCGGAACGGTTCTGGCCCTAGCCGCTGGTACCGTCTTCCTTGTGGGCATGATGCTTGTCCTACGCGGTATTCCATTTCCTTCACGTGCCTAAAGGGCCGCACACTCCCGAAACCTCGGCAAGTACTTCCTGGGCATATTCCCATCCCCTCAAAAACAGATAGGAACAGAACCCAGGACACTTCGGATTAACCGGAATTCCCCTTGCACACATGACTCACTCCACATAGCATCCTGGCAAGAGCCCTTTTACCTTGGAGTTCATCTCATGGCAGACTCGAGCACCTTCTACTCGCGTTCACCGAAAGCGTTGTACATTGCCGCCGGGCTGTCCGGAGCGGTCGCTTTCGCCGACTTCCTCTTCGGTGCGGTTTATGTCACGCTGCTGCTTGGACGAGCGATTTCCCCAAGCCTACTCGGGACAATGTTCGCGGTCAGCACCGGTTTGTCCATCGTGCTCGAGGCTCCCAGCGGGGCATTGGCAGACCGATACGGACACAGGCGGTTGCTCAGCATAGGCCTCGTAGTATGGGGATCCTCTTTGATCCTGCTGGCAACTGCCACGTCTCACATCGTGACCTTAGCCGCACTCATTCTGTGGACCTGTGGGATGGCGCTCCAGTCCGGCACCATAGCGCCCTTGGTGATCAACCGCACCGCGCAGGACCAGCGAGAACGGCTCATCCAGACGCTCATGCGTTGGACGCAGACGGCACACTGGTTGTGCTCTGCCCTTGGAGCGGCAACGGTCTACGTCGTCGGAACTGTCTTGGACACGAAGAGCATCGTGTTTGCCGCGGGGTGCGTATTACTGACGCTGGCATGCATCGCCCACATCGCGTTTCGAGAATCCACGGCCAAGTCACCCCAAACCGTGTGGTCAAGCCTCAAAGAATCATTCGGGTGGGTGCTGAGCCCGATTGTACGCCCGCTTGTTTTGGCCAGCGCTGCAAGCAGTCTAGGAATGACGGTCATAGTAGTGACATGGCAACCAGTCCTCAGCCCACAAGGCGATGTTCGACTCAACGGCTTGATACTCATCGGCCTCACAGCTGCTGCCGCACTCGGCTCCTGGTTGCCCAAGCCCCTTGCGATCTCGCCAAAGAATCAGACCATTGTGGGGCTGGGGCTGATCGCTGGCGGACTCGCCGCGGGTAGTGTCACCGTCCCCGTCGTCGGCTACTTGTTTGCAGAATTCGGCCTCGGGCTGACGTTAACCGCATCGGGTGCGTGGCAGCAACTCTCCTTCACGGACAGTCAGCGAAACACGCAGTATTCGACCATCGCATCAATCGGATTAGTCGCCGCACTAGTAGCCAACACGCTCCTCGGGTGGCTGTGGGACAGTATCGGACTCGCCAACGCAATCCGATGGCTTGCCGCGATGATCGTCGTTCTCGCTCTTGCCACAATCTACGCCCCGACGCCTCGAACGGACACAACACAAGTGAGCCAGTGATGAACACCGGACGTACCGCAACAAACACACTGCACACGTTTAAGAGAAACGACGGTCAGTGCGGGGCTTTTGAGCCCGAATTGGTGGTGCGCGAATCCACCGGCGGGAGGAAGCACGGAGCTTGAACAGCTGCCAACCTGCATAATCGGGTATAGCCGCGTCTAGCTTGGGGCGATGTGCTCGGGGCCCTCCCGAGAAGTTGGTGGCTCGACCTCGACTGACCGACTGACAAGAACCGACCGACTGACAAGAACCGTCCGACTGACAAGAACCGTCCGACTGACAAGAACCGACCGCGCCGCCGTTCAGCCGAGCGCGCCTAACTCCGGCTACCCGGCCAGATTCTCCAGGTACGCTTGGGCATCCAGAGCTGCGCGGCAGCCGGAGCCCGCGGCGGTAATTGCCTGCCGGTAGGTATGGTCGACCACGTCACCGCAGGCGAAAACGCCGGGCAGGTTGGTCCGTGTTGATGGTTCTTCGACCACGATGTATCCGGCGTCGTCCAGCTCCACTTGGCCTGCCACAATACCGGAACGTGGTTGGTGACCGATGGCGACGAACAATCCGGAGACCGGCAGCTCGGAGCGCTCCCCGGTCGCGGTATCCACCAGCAGAAATACGTTGTCAACAGTTCTCAGGAAGTGGCGAGAAGGTACTTACGGCTGCGACTCGTCGGTGGAGCCGTTGCAACCACCAGGCCCGATTCGACAAGTTCCCGCAGTACCGGCCGAAGTGCTGTGAGTGTTTTACCGGTAGCCTTTGCTATATCTCGAATGGATAGAGCCTCGTCTTCGCTCAGGACCGCCAGGACCGCCAATTGCGTTCCTGTCGCCTCCACATTACGGCTCTGATCGGCAAGCGTGTACGGACCGTCGTTCATCCCTATTAGCAGGCCGTCGGCCACGAGCTGCGCGAAAACAGAACGGCAGTCGTCAGAGTCAAGTCCCAGGTTGTCACGCAGGTCTACCACGCTCACGGAGCCGTTACGCCTAGCCAGAGCGAGCGCAGCGTCATGGTCGCGGGAGAAGTCGGAGTGCCCGGGCAGCGTCCTCAGCCATTCCTCTGTCTCCGGATCCATGAGACCGAACCGATCAAGACGGACGACAACATGGTCAATCGTTGACGCGCTGTAGTCAGGAGTGGGAAGTCCGTAAGCACGCATCTCATTGACCATGCGTATGACTCCTGACCCCTGGTTCTCGCATACCGTGGAACGGTTGCCGGGCATTGGTACCACTGTGAGCAGGCGGGCCAAGTCCCCGTTCCGGGACGCGGAGTGACCATCGGTGACGTTCTCCTTGGTGCGATCACCCCAGAACCCACCAGGGTTGATGACCTCAACGCGGTCTGCGTACACGTTGACAGCAACCTGTTGCCCAGTGACAAAGTGAGAGTAGTCGCGGTGCATGGCCGCATTAGCGATGGCCTCTCGTAGGACGTCCTCCGGGATTTCGGGAACATCAGTGCCTCGAGTTCCCTCCACGATTCGACGCGTGCGCAGGTTCCGCACAACTGTGTGGACGGCATCGTCAATCGCCTGCGGCAGTGGGCCATCGCAGTTGCGACGGTCCAGGAATCTGACGGTGGGGTCCTGGGACTTGGCTATACCAGGGTGAACGGTGACGTCGATCGTGAGCTGGGGATACTCCTGCTGTGGGTATATGCCGAGGGCCAGGTAGCCGGCCAAGGTAGGAGTACCGTCGTCGGTAAGCGCATTGAGCCGCTGCAGCGCAGATACGTGATCATCCGGAGCGACTCCTGCGAGTGCACGCGAGCCGCTTGCCTGTACCCTTTCTATTGTGCGGCTTACCAGATCCGGATCGAGATCGTTGAAGGTGTGCCCGTCGACAGGCGTGCGATCGGCATGATCATTTACGTGTCGAGTCCTCAGGAGGTGCACCTCGTACGTGGTTAGGTGCTTATCCGCATCTCCGACCCGTTTATAGCTTCCCCGCTCCAGGCCCTGCGCAACGACGTGACAGGGCGCCGGTCGATCCGGGGTGGCCGATAGAGGCTCGATACGAGCCCAGACAACCTGTGCGCCATCGATCTCAGCACGGTCAACCTGGTACTGCGGGACAGGTAGAACCTTAGGGTTGGCACGCTCCGCATTGTCCAGGCCAGCAATGAGAGCGTTCTCTATCCTTGCGGCATTGAAACCGTTGGCGGGGGCGAAGCTCTGACTCTCGTCGAGTCCAAGGATGATCAGGCCACCCGCAGTGTTCGCAAATGCGGACACGGACTCCCAGATGCCTTTGGGGATATCTCGAACCGCAGCCTTCGCCTCGACTCGTGCGTCATCCGCACCCAGCCGACGAATGCGGGCAACATGATCCCGAAGTTCCTCGTCAGTCACAGACTCAGTGTACATTAGTGAGACCCTCACTTACTAGAGTGAGACCCTCACTTACTAGAGTGAGAATGTCAGTGACGTGAGTGACGGCAGCCTGGCCCGCGGCGCCCGCGCCACCCCGCGGCATCGTCGACCAACACGCCCCTACGGCGGCCAGGCCCGCGGCGCCCGCCAGATCGTCCTGAAGTGGCACGTCCGGGAGGAACGTCGGCTTATAGAGCCAGTCCTCTTAGCCCGCCAGATTCTCCAGGTACGCTTGGGCATCCAGAGCTGCGCGGCAGCCGGAGCCCGCGGCGGTAATTGCCTGCCGGTAGGTATGGTCGACCACGTCACCGCAGGCGAAAACGCCGGGCAGGTTGGTCCGTGTTGATGGTTCTTCGACCACGATGTATCCGGCGTCGTCCAGCTCCACTTGGCCTGCCACAATACCGGAACGTGGTTGGTGACCGATGGCGACGAACAATCCGGAGACCGGCAGCTCGGAGCGCTCCCCGGTCGCGGTATCCACCAGTGTGGCCGTCGCCAGCGAAGCACCATCCCCGCTCAGCTCATCAACGCGCGCGTTCCAATGCATTGTCACCTTCGGGTTGGCCAGCAGTCGGTCGGCCATTACCTTCGAGGCGCGCAATTGGTCGCGGCGATGGATGACGTGCACATTCGAGCCAAAGCGCGTGAGGAATAGCGCCTCGGTAACCGCGGAGTCCCCTCCGCCAACCACAGCAATCTCCTTATCTTTGAAGAAGAAGCCGTCGCAGGTGGCGCAGTAGGAGACGCCTTTGCCGGAATAATCGACCTCGCCTTCCACTCCGAGTTTCTTGTAAGCGGAGCCGAGAGCAAGAATAACCGTGCGCGCCAGGTAAGTCTGCGAGTCCGTGACGATGCGCTTGATATCGCCGGTCAGATCCACTTCGGTGGCATCCTCGTACTCCACCTCGGCGCCGAACTTCTCCGCTTGCGCCTGCATTTTCTCCATGAGGTCCGGGCCCATAATTCCGTCGGGCCAGCCGGGGAAGTTCTCGACCTCTGTCGTGTTCATCAGGGCGCCACCGGCTTCGAGCTCTCCAGCCAGAACCAGCGGCTTCAACCCCGCTCGTGCGGTGTAGGTCGCGGCCGTCCATCCTGCCGGGCCAGATCCAACGACGACGACGTCGCGCACTTCGGCGCTGTTTTCACTCACGGTTATCCTCTCGTTTCGGAATATGGGGCCTTACGGCCCTACATCCCATTCATCGAACTGCCTGCAGAACGTCTCCGCTAGGCCCTGCTATTCCCGGGCAGAGCGGCGCCGCGCGCCGACTCTGGTCACACCTGCGGGTTGAGCCGATCCCCTGGAAAGGGATGGGTCCGCAGGCCGAGTGCCATTGCCATGTATCGGTGGTGCGGCTACCCGATTGCTATCCGATCACTTGCACGGTCACCCGATCACCTGCACGGCTACTCAACCGTGATTTCGGAGAGATCAATGCGGTACTGGCCGCTTGGGTCGGTTGGCAACGAGGTGAACCAGAGGTAGATCGTGTCCGTCTCCACCGGCTCGTCGGCAGTGAGGGTCGTCGTGGATGACATCGAACTCTCCGTCACCAGGTCGCCACCATCCGGGTTCTCAGGCGTGGCGTTGCTGCGCCACTGCACGTTTCCACCCGAACCATTGACCTGCAGATTGACGGCAGAAACACTGGCCTTTTCCGAGAGCGTAATCTGCAGACCCGTACCACTCTTGAGATTTGCGAAGAGTTCGCCGGTATACCACCACGACCGCCACGACGTGCTGGCATCGCCATCCCAGGCATAAACAACTGTTGTGGGGCTGTCCTCGTTCGCATCCGAACCAGTTGGGTAAGGATTCACTAGCGTGACATTGGCGATTGTGGGTGCGGGAAGATTCCCGGTGTCGGATGTGGACTGCGTGGAACTGGGCTCTTCATCCGTGCTCGACTCCGTGGGCTCGGCGGAAATCGTTGGATCCGTCGTATTTACGGGGCTCGGCGGCCGGAAGAAGGTGGTTACACTCCATGCCAGGGCGAAGACGAAAAGGATAACCGCACCCAGCACGACGACCTTGGAAGGATCGTAGCGCTTCTCCTCGGCGGTGTCCTCGCGGGACTTCTTCCAGGCGAGGACGGGTTCAGTTGTGGCCTGCCGCGCATCCTTTTGCTCGCTGCGGCCGGTCTCGCCGTAGCCGATTTTACCTGCAGCAGCCGGTGCTGCAGATGTCGTGGAGCTTGCGGCTGCGGCGGCTGCCTTGCTACCCGAAGAGCCGACCCGCGGTATCGCGGGAGCGATTTGCGTGGCATCCGCATCGTCCTGTGGCAGCATGTCTTCGCTCGGCTCAGGCCTAGGCGCGCCGGAAGATGCTGCAGTGTCCTCGCCGCCGGAGGCCGCCTCGGCGGAACCGTGAGCTGCAGCAGCTGCCTCGGACTCCTCTGACGGTGAAACAGTAGACAAATCTTCGCCACTGGCAACGGCTGCCGCATCGTCCGCCGCATGCTCGGTATCGGAGGCGATGACCTGTGTGGGTGCGCCGTCTTCCGGGCCCGTGGCGGCGTATTGCACCGCTTCGGCATCCTCCGCCGGATCGCCTCCATCCGTGGCGGCGTCCGCAGCAGGCTGGGAATCTACGAACTGGCCCGGTTTTGCCCATTGCGGCGAAAGAGCCACCGGGGCTTGCGGTGTAATGCCCAGCTCGGGATCGGTCATCTGCTCCCTGCCCGTGGCGGGGAAACGAACGTTCATCGGTCCGGGGGTATCCGCGACTCGCGCCGGAGCGTCGGCCGTTGTGGCAGACGGGGCATCGCTGTCAGCGGTTGCGCTTGCCGCGGTCGCAGCGCCTTCGGCGGTGGCCAGCATTCCCGCCGCACCGGCGGAAGCCGGAGTAACCGGTGCCTGGTGCACCGGCGTCGGAAACTGCGACGGCTCGATGGGTGGCCAAGGAGCCAGTTCGCGCACCAGATCGGCGGGCGAACTCGGCCCGTGACGACCGGCCTCTCGCGCACAAATTTCACGGAGTCGTTCGGGCACCTGCTGATTCGCGGTTGCTGCTGCCAACGCGGCACGGGCATCGTCGCTGCCTGTAATCGATGCTCCCGTGAGTAGTGCGGCCAACATGGTCACCAGGCCGCGTGCCTCGGCACGATCAGCGTCAATACCGGCCAAGGTATCGGGGCGGATGCCAGCCAAAGCGGCGTCGGTTCCCAGGCCGTCGATATAAACCTCGCCAGCGGATCCCACGCGAATGCGCCCCGGCGAGAGTTGCAGATGCCTCAGGCCACGCCCACGTGCACTGTTGAGGGCACTGGCTGCCTCACCGACCAGCGCATGTGCTTGGGCGGGAGGGAAAGGCGCACCGGGTACCCATGTGGCGAGACTCTTACCGGGTGGGACCTCGGTGACGATATAGCCGAGATTGTCGTCCTCGCTGGCGGAAAGCACCTTGACGATATGCGCGTCTTCCACCAGTGCAGAACGACGTGCAGCATCCAGTACGTCAAGGCGGGAGTCGAGGGCGGGGTCGAGGACAAGAACACGCACACTGGTCCCAAGGAGCGTGTCCACGGCGTCCCATAGCTGTGTTCCGTTGTAGGGAAGCTGGTCAGCGCAGGGCGCAGTGAGTTGATAACGGCCGGAAAGTACCTGACCGGACTTGGCAAACTCGTTCACAAGCACGTCCTCCGCAGCGGATAGCGGGCGGTCTGGGTGAATTGGCAATCCACCCACGTGGCCCTATCCTAGCCGTTTGATCAGCCGGTGGTGGCAGTGGCACTCACGCGTGGCAAACTCCCCGGCCGAACGGGGGCCGAACGACGCCCCCGCCGCAGCGAGCGAATGACCCCAACAACAAGAACTGCTCCGAACGCACCTGCCACTACAACCGTACCTACATTCTCCCAATTCGCGCGCACGCGAATATCAATGGACTGTACCGGTCCGACCTGCGTACCCACCGGGTTCAGCACGCGAACATCCGCGCGTACATTACCGGATCCTGAGGCGCGCACGGGGACGGTCACCGTCGTCGTCGAATGGGGTGTTAATGTCACGGCCACCGTTTCGGTGGCGCGCAATCGCGCGTCGGGAGTGTCGAGCTGGATGACCACGCCGACGTCGACGGGCAGATCGTTGCGAATATGCAGAGGTACTCCGGTGGCCTCCGAGATGATGTTGATGGTGGACGACGGATTCGCGTAAATCGCTGTGAAGTAGCCATTAGCGGTGCGAGTGAGATCGCGGAGCCGATTCTGGCGGCCAGCGGGATCGCTGCGCCAGGCAAGGGTGGACAGACGTCTACGGGCCAGATCTGCCGGATTGGTGAGGATGGAGGGATCAGGGCTCATTGCCGCGATGGTGACGACGCGCGAATAGGAATTGGCGGTGGCGGAGAAGAAGGAAGTGCGGGCCTCCCCCGTAGCGAGGACTCGCTCCGGAAGCTCCTGGCGCTCGGCCGAGCTGCTATCGAGTTCGAGCAGCTGGGAAACGGTATACGGACTCACCCACGATGCCCCCATAAGGGCCCGTGTGGTCTCCAGTAGATTCTCGGTGGCGACGGGGTCAGCCGCGGTGGCGGTTGCCGGGTCCTGCGTCCCGTAGTGCGGCAGACTCGCGCGATCAACCGCGAGTACCATGCCCCGAGTGTCGTTGGGGCGTTCACGGTATGTGACTGCGGAAAGCGACAGAACCAACTGGCGGGAGTCGAGAATGTCGATTGCCCCAGCGGAATCATCTGCTCCGGCTACCTCGTCCTCCTCTACCAGCGTTCCCGCCAGTGCTGCCGAGGCCGCGGAGTCCACAACCAGCGCATCGAGACCACTTGCGCCGCTGCTGCGCGAGGCGGACGATTCCGATGCGGTTCCCGTGTCCGTCCCCTTCTCGGAGTCCGGGGAGGCATCGGCTTCGGAAGCTGTTGCGTCGCTGTCGCCGTAATTGATCGACGTGCGTGCCGACGGGGTGTAGTACCGGTAAGCGCTTGTTGGTACCTCGTCGGCGGCGATAATAACTGCCGAGGTGCCGCCGTTGGCCAGCACGGAAAGAGTTTCCTGGTCCGGCTCGGGTGCCAGCAGAGTGATATCGGTGCGGATGGCATCGCCAAGTTCTTCGGCCATCGTTGTGGCGGTGTCATGTGCCGACGTGGCTTGCTCGCTGTCCTCACCGTGTACGAGGGCGGACATATCGGGGTCGGAGAAAGCGGTGAAAATAACCTCGGAATTGTTCGACGTCGCAAGGTTGGTGACGGCTGCGGTCAGAGCGTCGTCGTCAGCGTAGACCGAAAGGAGCGCGGGATCGAAAACAGTCGTGACGCCGGGTATATTGTCGGCAGTGAGTAAGGTGGAGATTCTATGCGGTGCTGTATTCGCTCGCGTAGAAGGATCGGTACTCGTATCGGTGGGCGTAGCTCTGACCGTACTGCCTCCCGTGCTCGCGGTGGAGGTCTCGGTCGCGCCGGGCTTGCCTTCCTCTTCCTCCTCGCGTGCAATCAAGCCGGCATCGGTGCGTTGGGATATGGTTTGTTCCTCTGCCATCTCCGCAGTTGAGGCTGTGACGGGAATAACCACTCCGGTGGGCATTGGTGTGACCTCGTAGTTCGGTGCGACGACGACGAAGCTGCGGTCGGTGAGTTCGTCATCGAGCCCCGGCCCATCAACCACGACCTCAATACCGTGCGGTCCCCACGTCTCTTCGTCTCCGCTCCACCCGGTCGAGTCGCGAGCAACGGTGAGAGGCAGCATCACCTTTTGCCGGGCGGGAACGGTGACGTCGAGTTCCGCGGCGTAGAGCGTTTCTAGGAATACGTCTGCGTCGTTGAGAAAGGCCAGCAACCGTGTGCGGGTACTTGGGGCGACGGGCTGTCCCGCGAGGCTGATCCTATCGAGAGTGATGTCTTCATCCGTCGGGTTTGAAAGGGTGATCTCGATGGAGAGGTCGTCATCCGGTGCAAGAATCGACTCGCCGACCGAGGTTATGGCAAGCGTGGGAGTGGTTCCCGACGGATTAGCGGCCGCGGGGTCTGTTGTGGCGGAGATGGAATCCGAGTCATCATCGTTGGACCGCGTGGCAGGTTGTGCGGATGCGGGTACCGCCGTCGAAAAGCTGTGGCTGAGAGAGGAGTTCACGGATGGGGTGGGAACACCCGCCGGGCTAACGAGAGTAGGACAGACAGCAAAAAGAACGAGAGATACCAGCAAGGACACCGTTCTGCTCATCGTTCACATCCAGACAGGAAAACTGCGGTCATTACTCACGCCCAGCCAAAATATTACGCGCGGTCATCACAATTCGCCTCTCATTGGGGTAGGCGAGCCGGGAAGCGACCTTATCCAACCGGACCCATTCCACCTTCTCGGCTTCGTGGTCTGGATCGTTCTCCGTGGTCAGTTCACCGGAAAGCGCTTCCAGCAGGAAGTGGTGCACGATTTTGTGAACGCGCCGATCACAACCGGAAAACCAGTAGTCGGTGGATGCCAGGTGGCGTAACACCCGGCCGGTGATTCCGGTCTCCTCACTAATCTCGCGAACGGCCGCTTCCTGTGCGGTCTCATCACCCTCCAGATGCCCCTTCGGCAGGCACCATTCGAGACGTCCTCCGCGGTTGCGGCGTGCGATTACGGCGGTGTAGGCCCTGCCATTTTGAACGGAGATAATGACACCACCGGCACTGGTCTCGTTTACTACGGGAAGATTCTGCTGCCGGTCAGCGGCTTGGTGCGCGGCGGTGCCACGCCTCCAAGAACGATGTGCCCCCGGCGCGGAGGGCTGTGGCGCTGATCTCGACATACTCACAACTGTAGTGCGGTCAACCATCTATTGCTCCCGCAGCCAGGCCGTGTGGTTCGCGGTCCCGGATGCTGGGCAACAAACGGTACGGGTAATGGTGGCTGAGCGCAGCACCGCTGGTGGGTGGAAGCAGTCTTTGCTCGTACAGCAACTGCCGCCCAGAGCACACGGTTGGCACCGACTCGGCCACTGGATCTTCTGCACCCATTTTCGCAGATGCCAGGGATGAAGGCCAGAGGATGCAGGGGATGAAAGTGGCGGTGGCATCAGGCGAGGCCGGTGGAGGGAAAGGCGCGCCCGTGTCGGGTACATATTGGGGTATGTCTGGCCGGGCGGTGGAGAGTGCCCGGGCGGTCAGGCGTGCTGGGGCGGGTGAGCATGTTTAGTCACTGTTGGATGAATTTGGTCGGTGGTGTGCGCCCGGGCCAACTGGCGTGTCCGGACCCGCTGATGTTCCCGGGCCCGGTGCTATGTCCGGACCCAGTGGGGTGTGGAAATGACGTGGGGAGTTCAGCTCCCGGCGACGGTGACTATCTTCGACCGCAGTGGTGGAAAGCATGTGGGGAACTCACAGTCCACCGATGTGCCCGAAGGCGCCGAACATGGCACTCTTATGGGGTGACCAATCAAGAAAAGGCCTCAGCCGAACAGGGCAATGCACGCACAGTTCCCGGAGCGGATCGCGAAGAACTCGCGCCTTTGCCTCCGGCCGCCATGCGTGCACATCTGTTGCTGCGTGGGCAGAGGTCACTCAACAACCTTCCGGCACCGATTCTCCAACTGGGCGAAGTGTTCACCGCAGCGGGATACGAGTTGTCACTTGTTGGTGGACCGGTGCGCGACGCATTCCTCGGGCTGCCGATTCATGACTTTGACTTGACGACGTCCGCATTGCCCGAGGAGACAGAGCGTCTGTTGGCCGGGTGGGCGTCAAGCACCTGGGATATCGGACGCGACTTCGGAACGATTGGCGCTGCGCGTGGCCCGCTCACAGTGGAAATCACCACCTATCGCTCGGATCACTACGAGATTGGTTCTCGGAAACCCGAGGTGGCGTACGGGAAAACGCTTGCGGGCGACCTCACTCGCCGTGACTTCACCGTGAATGCCATGGCGGTGCGCCTGCCGGGAATCGAATTGGTGGACCCCTGCGGAGGGTTGGATGACCTGGTGGCGGGTGTGTTACGCACACCGGTAACCGCACGGCAGTCCTTCGACGACGACCCGCTACGCATTATGCGCGCCGCCCGCTTCGCCGCCCAGTTGTGCTTCGACGTCGACGAGCACGTTATGAGTGCAATGGAGGAAATGGCGGAGCGTCTAGCGATTGTGTCGGCGGAGCGAATCCGTGCCGAGATCGAACGCCTTATGATCGCCCCCGCACCGCGGCGTGGAATCGAACTGCTCGTGTACACGGGTGTGGCAGACATTGTGCTTCCGGAAGTATCCGAACTGCGGAACGCCGTCGATGAGCATCGCCGCCATAAGGATGTGTATGAACACTCGTTGACGGTGCTGGATCAGGCGACGGCGATGGAGAGTGCGAAGGATGGATCCTGCGCGGCGGGCATCCCGGTTGAGATGCTGGGCGGCCCGTTGCCCGGACCGGACTTGGTTCTGCGTTTGGCCGCTTTGTTGCACGACATCGGTAAACCGGCCACTCGCCGCTTCGAGCGGGATGGTTCGGTGACCTTCCGGGCCCACGACGTGATCGGGGCACGTATGGCGGCTAAGCGCCTGCGGGCCTTGCGCTTCGATAAGCAGACGGAGAAGGATGTTGCGCGCCTAGTCGAACTGCATCTGCGTGCCTTCGGTTTCTCCGAGCAAGGATGGACCGATTCCGCGGTGCGCCGTTTCGTGCGCGACGCCGGGGATCTCCTGCCGCGGCTACTGCGGCTGATTCGCGCCGATATCACCTCGCAGAATCGCCGCAAGATCGCAATGCTGCAAGCGGCCAATGATGAACTCGCCCGGCGAATCACTGAACTGCGCGAACAGGAGGCGCTCGATGCGATCCGCCCGGATCTCGACGGTGATCGCATTATGGAGTTGCTGCAACTCAAACCTGGACGTGCGGTTGGTGAGGCGCGGAGTTACCTACTCGAGTTGCGCCTGGAAGAGGGTCCGCTGGGTGAGGAGGAGGCGGAGCGGCGCCTTCTGGCATGGTGGGAGCAGCGCACGGGTGAGGCCGCGGGGCAGGCGGACCCCGCTTCCCATCAGGGGAGAGCCGCAACCGGCGGCACGCACGACGACGTCGTAACGAAACCTACCGATGAATCCACGCCCGCAAAGGGGTAGGTATGAGGCTTGTTGACGATCTACGTGTCCTCGTCCAGAAGTCCGGATTTCGAAAGCTTCTCGGAGTCCGACTGGTATCGCAGTGCGCTGACGGCATGTTCCAAGCGGGACTGGCTTCCCTTTTCTTCTTCCGCCCGGAGGCCATGGCGGATGCGGCGGGGGTAGCCGCGGCCCTGGTGGTGCTCTTGCTGCCATATTCGCTGGTCGGGCCCTTCACTGGGCCCTTCTTGGATCGCTGGCGACGGCGGCAGGTGTTGTTCATTGGCAATCTCGTTCGTGCCGGATTGGTCTTTCTGGTGGCCGCGGGTATGGCAATGATCGGAGCCGGGCCGCTGGTCTACGTGCTGACCTTGACCTCCTTGGGCCTGTCTCGATTCATGCTCGCCGGCCTGTCCGCAGGACTACCCATGGTGGTCGGATCGCGCGCCCGGCTGCTGATGGCGAATTCCGTGGTTCCCACGCTGGGCGGAATCGCCACCGGCGTCGGTGCAGTTGTGGGTTTTCTGCTGCGACTCCTACTGCCGGAGGGGGCATCGCAGCAACTGGCATCACTTGTCGTCTCGGCACTCCTCTACTTCGGGGCGGCCGGCGTGGCGTGCCTTTTCAACAAGGACGAACTCGGCCCGCAGCAACCGGACCTCTCGACCTCTGTGTCGCGGCAACTTGCGGCAACGGCACGCGATCTGGCGGATGCCGTGCGCTACCTGGTGCGGCGGGGAACACCGGGCCTGGCTTTGACCACAATGGCACTGCATCGGTTTGTCTACGGCATGGAGCTGATCACGATTGTGCTGGCCGGGAGGAATCTGCTGGTAGACCCCAGTGATGCCGATGCCGGAATCGCCGCCTTCGGGGCATTGATGGGAGCAATGGTCACCGGTCACTTCGTCGCCGTCGTTCTCACCCCGATCGCCCATGAACGTATCTCGCCTCCGGCGTGGATTCTCTTCTGCCTACTCGGGGGCACAATCGGCCAGATCCTCATCGTCGTCTCCAGTTGGACACCGTGTTTCGTGGCTGGCATGTTCATCTTTGGAATCGGCGTGCAGGGCGCCAAGATCGCCGTCGACACGATCGTGCAGTCGGATACGGCAGACGCATACCGTGGCCGCGCCTTCTCCATTTATGACGTGTTGTTCAACGTGTCGGAGTGTATTGCCGCCGGTGTTGCGATCCTCGTTCTGCCGAACGTTGGATGGTCGCGGAGCGTGCAAATTGGGTTAGTGCTCTTTGTGTGGCTGGTGGCGGCGGTGTACTGGCGGCTCATGCAGGCGCTTGGACATATGCCGCGCGAGGTATCCAGCTAGCGGTTGGGAAGTGGGATCTCCTTGCGCGTTTCATCGAGTTTTAGGCAGAGTCTGAAATGTGTGAAGCGTCTTGGGTTGTGTTGTACTTCTTATACGGGGGCTTTTGCCCGGCTTGGTGTTGGTTGTAGTCGTGGATGATTTGCTGTGAGCTGCGGTAGCCCAGTGATTCATGGATGCGGGTTGCTTCCCAGTGGACGCGGTTCAAGGCCTGCCGGGTCAATCTCGGTACAGGAGTGCCGGGTGCGGGAATAATGTCAAGCCCCGGGTTTTGTGGAGGCTCTTTTATCGGGCGCTGGTGGTTGCCGGCTGGGGGTGGTTGGTTGGTGATGGTCTGCTCGCCGATGTCCTGGGCGTCGGCGTTGCCGATGACGTCGGTGCCGTCGACGGTGGTGCCCGCATTGGTGTCCTCTGGTGGTGGGGTGTAGGCCTGCTCGTGCTTGATCGGAGCGCGCATGCCTATGGCGCAGTGAGGCCGGGTCGTGTTGAACCAGTGCACCCACTGGGCGGTAGCGAACTCCACGTCCTCGATACCCTCCCAGGGGCGGTGCTCATCCAAATACTTGCGATTGCGGATGAGTCCGCCTTGTACAGCCGGTATCAGAGCCTCGGCCAGCGCATTGTCGTAGGAGTCGCCCTTGGAGCCGACGGAGGCGACCGCATCACAGTCAGACAGGGCCTGCCCGTAGCGGATGGCCCGGTACTGGACCCCGCGGTCGGAGTGGTGGATCAAGCCCTTCAGGTCCGCGCCCTCGCGCTGGCGCTGCCAGATCCCCATCTTCAGGGCGCCCCTGGGCTAGGTCGGTGTACAGGCTCGTTGACGTCTGCCAGCCGATGATCCGACGCGAGTACACGTCAGTGACGAAGGCGACGTACACCCAGCCGCTCGTGGTGCGCACATAGGTGATGTCCGCGACCCACAGCTCGTTCGGTCTGAACGCGGTGATGTGGCGCAGCGGATACCGTGCAGGCCCATGGCCCGCATCAGGCGCTCTACGGTGCAGCGGGCCAATGCCCCAGCCCATGCCGGACGCAGACCTTGGGACGGCCCTGCATCGCGTGCATCTTGCGGGCCCCAAGTACGCAGTAGTTGTTCTCATGTACTCTGCTGATTTTGGCCTTCAGAGCCTCGTCGCGCATCCCTCTGGCACTGGGGGACGGGACTTGCGGGCCCGGTAGGCGGAAGGGGCGATCTTGACGCCGACACTCGTGAGCACATGGAAGATCGGCACAGGCCCCAAGGTCCGCCTTGTTGTCATCAATGAATGAATCGATGACCTCTCGCGGCGCTCACACTCCGCCTGGGTGAAACACGCGCTCGCCTTGCGCAGGATCTCGTTGGCCCGCCGCAGCTCGCGGTTCTCGGCCTCCAGCTCCCGGATCCGTTCGGCATCGGGTGTGGTGGTTCCCGACCTGGCGCCCGCGTCGATCTCGACCTTCTTGACCCAAGTACGCAACGCCTCGAGGTGGACGCCCAGCTCATCGCCGATCCTTCTAATCGCCCCCATAGACCGCTCGGGGTCCCTGCGAGCCTCCACAGCCATCCGGGTAGCTCGCTCCCGCAACTCCTCGGGATACTTCCATGGGTAACACTCATGACAGTATTCCTTCCGCGCGATTACTGCCTCCATCAAACCCGGGACGATTCAACCTCATGGTCTTACGGCTGAGGGCATCAGTCACGAACGCGGCGTAAGCGACACAACTGGTTGGGACGATCTGCTGTACAGCATCACTGGACAAGGCCGAAGAACGTGTTGTCCACTAAGATCTGGGATTCACACGCGGAACTTTCCGGACAAATCACCCACTAGATTGAAGTGACCTGCCAGTACAAACAGCACAACACAGCCCCGGTGAGTTGACACACATCGGACTTGAAGCCGTCACGAAACAAACTGTACCAACCGTGGCCTAAAATAGAAAAGCAACCGTTAACCATACATTCACCACGCCTGGCAAGCGTTTCCCATGCAGAATGCAGAAACACATAAGGCTCAGGAAGAGGGGCAGTAAGCCCGGTTGGGTCGCAGGCTTCAGTGCTTCACCGAACAGCGCCTCGGTGCGAACTACCGGGAGACTCGGATGACTGAGCTCCAGACACGAGGCAACGTGATAGGATGCACGTAACAAACGTGTGAACAGGGCAGGTGTGAGCTGGAGGGGTTGCTGCGTGCGGCGCATCGCGAAGAAGAGCGGTGTGGGTTTAGATCCAGAGATTGGAGAAACAGTTCGGAAACGCACGCTTCCCTGGGGTCTTCGGGTGTGGCGCTAGGCCTCATCTGGTCTTCTTGATGAACTCCAGCATCCGATCGAGGTCATGCGCCCAGAAGATCGTCAGCCCGTCATTCTGCGCAGAGACCAGATTGTGAACCTTGAACACGCCGGAGAGCACAGCGCACGGGATAACCCCGAGCGTTCCGAACTTGTTGAGCCAGTTGACGGCCTTGGTTGCGGCTTCTCGGTTCACACGTTTGACGCTGTTAGTGGCGGAGTTCGTAACCTTGGCTTCGATCGCGAGGATACGACCGTCCCATAGGCGTGCGATGATGTCGGCCTTCGAGCCTCCAAGGAGACTCTCGTGGCAGAACTCGCCTGGTGCGGGAGCATCTAGCACGCTCCCGATGTTACGAGTCGGCACCCCTTGAAATCCGATAGAGCGAAGGGCATCCGCGATATGTTCCTCCTGATCGGTCTTCTGGGTGTTCCGCCGATAGGTTTGCAAACGGCTCGTCGCGATGAGGCTGGTGGTTGAAATCGTCGCGATACGACGCTCCATCTCGGTTGCCTCGCGACCTTCGGTGAGCCAGGGGAACCTCCAGCGGTCGAGTCCGGCAAGGACGACCTCGATGATGCGTGCGACGGCGTCTGGATCTTTCTCCAGGGCGGCGGGGGAGAACTTGGCGTCTGCGAGGACCTTGAGGTCATCGTCGCTGACAGGTGGCGAGGCGAGGTAGCGGAGGGCGTAGCGTTTGTCCTGATCTATGATGTACTCCTGAACCACGCCGGTGAGTTCTTGAAGGTCAACGCTCTCTTCAAGGAGGCTCTCGACGGGGTCCCGATATTTGTCGAAGAGGTCGGAGTAGAGCTCAAGAGGTTCGCCGATGCGTTCCTCCTTGAAGATCTCCGTGGCTCGGGCGATCTGTGCTGCCAGCTCAGAGTTCGACCAGATTGGTGGTGCTTGAGTCATGACGGTCCTTGTCACGGAGCAGCGGGAGGCATGGAACCACCAGACGCTCCATCTCTCGTGGCTCGAACTTTGTCAGTCCACCAGCGTAGGTCCGCCCGCTCGTTGTTGACACGTTGACACGCAGGTAGGCGGCGAGGGCATCGAGATCCGAACCGCTCATGGCGTCCCTCGGATAGATCCCGTGGGCGATGTTGATGTGGTGAGCATCGACTGCGTTCCTCACAAAGGCTGGAGGTCGTCGCGCCATGTAGGTCGCCAAGATAGGCGCCGGTGAAGCTAGGCCGACGCTCCACCACGCGCGCCGGTTGCGTGCGACATAGCCGTCAGCGACGCCGAGCTTCTTCGCGTTGCGGAGGAAGCGATCGACCCTTTTCCGGTCAACCTCGTCGAGGACGTCTAAATCCGCGGGCAAGTCGATGACAGTCTTGAGGTCCTCGGAGTTTACCAAACGGTCACCAGCGGCGAAGAGCTCACGCGCGCGGGTGATGGCGGGGAAGAGGAAGTCATCAGGAAGATCAACGGCGTCGCGGGCGGTGACCCACACCTTGTTCGCACCAGTAACGGTACCTCGGTGGACGCGCGCAAGTTCTCCAAGCTCGACGTATCCGTCAGGGAGCTTCGGGGTTACTCGCGTAATAACGGACCACCGGGACGTCTCGGCGAGGCGCTGCCGTGAGATCGGGAATCCAGCCGAAAGGTCGTCAAGCGAACTGATGCTTTCAACGGTCTGAATGCGCACGTCAGGAGCGTTCACACCGACCTCGAAACACGTGATAGTGCCGGTGACGGTGGCGTCATCAAAGGGTAGGCTCGTTGGACTCAGGACGTGAAGGCTCGACACGGAGAGCGGGCCGACGAGTAGGTCTCGAATGAGCTGTCCGTAGTTAACATCGAGCCATTCTGAACTGGTAATGAAAGAACCGATGTCCCCCGCTTGAGCATAGAGTGCGGTCGCCAGGAAGAAGTGGGCATGAAGACCAGCGAGTTTGCTTGCTTTGAGCCCCATTCGGGAGGCTGTATCACCGAGCCAGGTCTTCCATTGAGCTTCAATGTCGTGATGACGGACATAGGGCGGGTTCCCCAGGAAGAGCGTGACGCCCTCGATCTTGGGCAGGGTGAGCGCACGGTAATCGCCGACTACGATCTTGAGACGCGATTCGAGCCCCAGGACGTGAGCGTTGGCGCGGGTCATGAGGACGGCGTAGGGGTCAACGTCAGATGCGATGCCAACCGCGTTCGGGAAGGCACGCAAGGCAGCTAGGACGTATCGGCCCGAGCCGCAGCCAGGATCGACAATACGGGCCGGGACCGCACGATCCTTTGCCCACTCCAACATGGAACGAATAATCGACGCAGGGGTGAACGTCTGTCCCCACGGACGGCGTTCCTCGGCAGTGCGCGCTGCACAGAAGGCCTCGCCAAGAGGATCAGCGCCTTCGAGGATGAGCGCACGCGTCCCCGGAAGATCGAGAGGCTCGACGCGATGCGCGGGGAGCACAGCCAGCTCAGCGGAAGACAAGGTGCGTCGATCAACGCCGAGTGCAAGGCAAGTCGTGGCAATTTGGTCGAGAGTGAGGTCATTTTGGTCGAGAGTGAGGTCATTCATTGAGCGTGAACACCCCTCGCGAGACTCGAAGGAAGATGCGTTCGTCCTGAAGGGCGCTGCGGTACGAGGAATCGGGGCAGGTACCAACCACCGGTTCAACACCCTGGCGGATCTCCTTGATCGACGCGGGCGCACCACGCTTCGCAAGGAAGTCGCGCATCGCGAACTTCAACTCGTTGTGTGGTCGGCGCTTCCTGCTCAATGTCGGCTTCTCCTCGTCCCGCTCGTCGACTGTATTACGTCGACTTTACCACGATGCACCCTCAAGCTGGGAAGCTTCATCACGACACGCTTCACAACTAAGAAATGGGTAGGACACGCTACGCCGAACCGCTCGAGACGTTGGAAGAGTCGTCAGCAGAGCCTACGTTGGCAGAAGAGATAGCCTCACAACGACACAGTGCCGCAGCGAAATGCTCTGAATATTGTTCCCGCCTGTCTTTAAGAGGTGTCCTGTGTAACAGTTGCAGCGACGCACTGTCGGCGGATTTCCTCGGGCCGACTCACATCGAGTAGAAGCCAGGGCGCCTCTCGTGTTGCCGAAGCCCGTGGAACTGGGAAGCCGTGCGTGCATTCTTCCTGACAACTGGACTGACCCGCCAGCCACATATGGCGCTGAGCACGGCCCCATGCCGTCGAGGCCCCACTGGTTACCTGGTCGTGACAGAACGGTTCAGTATGCGCGAATCTCCGGGTTTTTCGCGGAGAATTGCGGAAAACCCGGAGAATCTAGGGGTATGGGTAGGAGGCGAGCCCGCTTGTGCCCCTTACCGCTCCACCTCGCCACGGATGAAGGCTTCGACGGATTCGCGGGCGATATCATCGGGCCGCTGCTCCATCGGGGACTTCATGAAATAGGACGACGGCGAGAGCAATTCGCCGCCGATTCCACGGTCCAGGCCGATCTTGGCCGCACGCACGGCATCGATGATGATGCCGGCCGAGTTCGGCGAATCCCACACCTCCAGCTTGTACTCCAAGGAAACCGGAGCATCGCCAAAGTTGCGGCCCTCCAAGCGCACAAAGGCCCACTTGCGATCATCTAGCCAGGAGACGTAGTCTGAGGGGCCGATATGCACATCGTGGCCATCAAGCGGGTTATGAAGGTTCGACTGCACCGCATTCGTCTTCGAGATCTTCTTGGACTCCAGGCGCTCACGCTCCAACATATTCATAAAGTCCATATTGCCGCCCACATTGAGCTGGTAGGTGCGGTCCAGCGTCACGCCGCGGTCTTCGAACAGCTTCGCCAGCACCCGGTGGGTGATGGTGGCGCCGATCTGCGACTTAATGTCGTCGCCGATCACGGGTACACCGGCGGCGGCGAACTTATCGCTCCACTCCGGCGTCGATCCGATGAACACCGGCATGGCATTGACGAAGGCCACCTGCGCATCCACCGCGCACTGCGCGTAGAACTTCGCCGCGTCTTCCGAACCGACGGGAAGATAATTGACCAATACGTCAACTTCCTTTTCACGCAGTGCGGCGACGACGTCGACCGGGTCGGCCGGTGACTCCTCAATCTGGTTCTGGTAGTACTTGCCGAGTCCATCCAGGGTGTGCCCGCGCTCAACGGCCACGCCGGTGGGTGGAACATCAGCAATCTTGATCGTGTTGTTCTCGGAGGAGCTGATCGCATCGGCGAGGTCAACGCCAACCTTCTTGGCGTCAACGTCGAAAGCGGTAACGAACTCAAGGTCGCGGACGTGGTAGTCGCCGAACTGCACGTGCATAAGACCGGGCACGGATGTTGCCGGGTCGGCGTCCTTGTAATATTCAACGCCCTGGATTAGTGATGATGCACAGTTGCCGACACCTACAATGCCGACGCGGATCTTTCCCATTGTCTTCTCCTATCTCGGGGTTCCCGTGCAATCTTGGTTTGGTTGAGCCGGGTGTTCCCATTGGAGGAATCCCGACTGTTCCCGGTGCGGTTGCGGTCGTGTGCTAGTCGCGTGGCACCGGGCCGTCTTAGCTGCTTCGGCGGTGTTTGTTTTTCGCTACCTGCCGCCGCTCGTTTTGAATCATCGCCTCCAGCCATTCGAGCTCCGCTGCTACCTGGGCTAGGCCATGGTTTGCCAGTTCGAGGATGTATCCATCGGGATCGCGGGCTACGCCTTCCATCCACTGTTGCAGAGCTTCACGACGCTCCAGCATGCGGGCGAATCGCCCTTCAAGAATGCGTAGGCGGGTGGCGCTGTCGGTGGAGGAAAACATGGCGAAACGCACGTCGAAGGTTCCGTCTTCCCAGTCTCCCGGCCCGACGGAGGATAGTTCGTTGTCGAGATACTGCCTACCTTTATCCGTGATCGAGTAGGTGATACGACGGCGTTTGGAGCGTGTGGAGTTCGGATCCTCATGGGACACGATATAACCGGAGTCCTCGAGGCGGCGCAGCGCGGGATATAGGGAACCGTAGCTCAGGGTGCGGAACACTCCCAGCGAGAGATTGAGTCGTTTGCGTAGCGCATAGCCATGCTGCGGGCCGAGCGCCAGATAACCAAGGATGGCAAGGTTAAGAACCTTCGTGCGCAGCGTTGTGCTTGCCATCTCCGTCCTTTCATCAGTTGTCTGCCGCCGTGCCGACCCCGTGACTGCGGTATACGAGCCCGACGGCGCTCTTTTGCTCCGACCTCCCACGGCTTTCGATCGTCGTGCCGTGAGGATCAATGTAGTCATCCTCACGCGAGCGGCGATATGACTCAACAATATATCGTTTTGATATATTTTCCAAACCTATCGCAAGTTAAGACGTCGGTCCAGCAGGTAGTCGCATCCGGCGAAGGCGGTCCAGCGGCAGCAATGACTTATGTCTCCGCCTGCCGCGCACAATGGCTGTCGATCTGCTTCCGGCGAAGTGTGCGCCCTTGCGCCGAGAGCGCCGGGTTCACACGCGGACGACCTCGCCATTTCGTGGACTGCTGAGCGGACCGCCTCGCGTCGCGCGGGGGTTTACTGGGAAGATAAGGCACACTGGAATCGATATATTCGTACTGAACGGAGGGACGATGACCTCACCCGGAGAGCAGGGAAGCACGCGCCAAGCGCATGATCCCATCGCAGCGCTAGGTGCGGGTCGTGGCGCAAGTGGTACGGGCGGCGCAAGCGGCGGTGACACGGCGAAGCCCCCCAGCAACTCGCCGGATATCAACCGCACGGGCACCGGCAACGCATCGGACGGTTTCGGCAAGAGTGTGACCAACAATGCCAATAAGGTGAAGACGGCCAACACCGGAGGCAATGGTTCGGAGTTGACACCGCTAGTGGCGACACCTGGAGGAAGCGCGGCACTGCCGATGGGATTGCGAATCCTTTTGGCAGGAGCGCTGGCGACGGTTGCCTGCGCTGGGCTCTACCAGATACGCGACTTCGTCGCTCCGGCCTTCTTTGCCTTGACACTGGTTCTTACGGTTCGGCCCATCCACCGGTGGCTCATAAAGAAGGGGCTCCCGATCTGGCTGTCGGCAGTCGTGACGATTACCACACTTGTAGTGACCCTGCTCGGCGTCATCGGATTGATGGTGTGGTCCCTTGTGGGGCTGCCTGATGTGGTCACACGATACGTGACTAAGTTCCAGGACCTCGTCACCTCTGGGACTGCATTGTTGGAGCGCTACGGTTTAAGCACGGACCAGTTCACCAACGCGGTGTTGGAGCGTTTTGATGTGCAGTCCGTCCTTTCCGCACTGTCCGGTGTGCTGGATTACGTCAGTTCCGCAGGCTCCCTCATAGCGTTGTTAGCACTTGCACTGTTGTTCATCACCATTGACACCATGACCATGTCCACACGCGCAAAAATTGTCGAGCGACATGACGGTTATCTGTTTGAAGCCTTGTCCTCCTTCGAGGGGCGCGTGCGGCAGTACTGGCTGGTCTCCACCACTTTCGGTGCGATTGTCGCCGTCATTGACGGAATTGCCCTTCAGATACTCAACGTGCCGATGGCGGTGGCTTGGGCCCTGTTCTCCTTCATCACGAATTACATCCCCAATATCGGCTTCGTCATCGGGGTGATCCCACCGGCACTGTTGGGACTTCTGGACTCCGGCTGGATTACGGCAGTCTGGGTGATCGTTGCCTACTCCGTTATCAACGCGGTTATCCAGGGGATCTTCCAACCGAAGATCACCGGAGACGCCGTTGGGCTTTCGACGACGGTAACATTCCTTTCCCTGGTCTTCTGGACGGCGGTAATCGGCCCACTCGGCGCGATTCTGGCGGTTCCATTGACCTTGTTCGCGAAGGCGCTACTAATTGACTCCAGCCCGGGCACACGGTGGATAGAGGCATTCCTTGTACCGGAGGCCGCTGCGGACAAGAAGATGGAGGAAGGATATTACGATGAAGAGGAGCCCGCGCCGGATGCCTTCGTCGGGATGAACCCGGATTTGTTTGAGGACAGATCCCGGCTGGGCCGTGCACTTGAACGGCTGCTGGCGTGGAGAGAGACGAAAGACACGAGCGAGGCATAGCAATGGCACGATCGAAGTCCACATCGGCGAAGAACACGGCGACTTCGTCGCGATCCGCCACCAAAGCGAAGAAAGGTAAAGTGCAGGCGGCGCCGAGTAGAGTGACTCGGCGCGGGAAAGTCAAACCCGGTCGCAAGCGAGGATGGAACTATCCGCGCCAAGGCTACGGCCCCATCCATCGATGGCTGCCGAGCTGGCGTTTCGTCCTGGGATCCTTCCTCGGTTTCATCGCGCTACTGGTGGGAACTTTCGTCGCCCTATACATCGCGATTGACGTACCGGAACCGGATGATTTCGCGCTGGCGGAAACCACCAAGGTGTATTACACGGACGGAAGCACCGAGATGGGCAGTTTCGCGGATTACGACCGTGAATCGGTGCCTCTGAGTGATCTTCCCGATGTTGTGCCGCATGCCGTAATTGCCTCGGAGGATCGTAGTTTCTACTCCAACAACGGCATTGACATCAAGGGCATAGTGCGGGCGCTGGTCAATAACGTCAGCGGCGGGGCGCAACAGGGCGGTTCCACCCTCACTCAACAGTATGTGGAGAGGTACTACCTCGGTACGACCACCGGTTACACCGGGAAAATAAAAGAGGCCATTCTGGCTCTCAAAATTGATCGTGAGCAGTCCAAAGAAGAGATTCTGGAGAACTACCTCAACACGATCTACTTCGGCCGCGGCGCATACGGAATCGAGGTGGCAGCACAGAAGTACTTCGGAATCCACGCCAGCGAGCTCAACCTGTCACAGGCCGCGCTGTTGGCGGGTATCATCCCGGCGCCCAGTTCCGGCGATCCTGCCGTCAACCCGGAATACGCACAGCGGCGTTGGCAGCGCGTGCTCAACCTGATGGTTCAGGACGGATATTGCACGCAGGAAGAGGCCGATGCGGCGGAATTCCCGGAAACGATTGAAAAGGTGGCCAGCAATGACTATGCCGGCCCCAACGGTTACCTGCTCTCAACGGTTACCAGCGAGCTCGTAGCATCGGGGGAGTTCACGGAGGATGAACTGTCCACAATGGGCCTCCAGATCGTCACAACCATCAACCAGGAAAAGCAAGAGGCTGCCGTTGCCGCCGTCGACAACCTTCCGGAAGACCGGCCGGAGAACAATTACGTGGGTCTGGTCTCCGTCGACCCGCGCAATGGCGAGATCTACGCTATGTATGGCGGGGCCGACTACCTGGTACGGCAACGTAATGCGGTCACGCAGGATGTTGCGCAGGGCGGATCTACCTTTAAGCCCTTCGCACTCCTCGCTGCGCTGGACCAGGATATGTCGGTCAATACGCGCTACGATTCGTCCTCTCCCAAGGTGATCGACGGACTGGAAATCGAGAACTTCGATTCGTCCAGCCGCGGCAATATCAACCTTGTGACGGCAACGATGTATTCGGTCAATACCGTGTACGTACAGTTGAACAAGGACGTCGGCCCGGAGAATACGCGGGCGGTGGCGGTGCAGGCGGGTATCCCGGAGGACACCGCCGGACTCGACGACACATTGACCAATGTTCTCGGGTCCGCTTCCCCCCGCCCGATTGATACGGCGAAGGCATACGCGACCTTCGCCGCCGGTGGTGTACAGCACGACCCGCATATTGTGCGGGAAGTGCGTGATAGAGATGGCAACGTCATATATTCTGCGGACACCGAGGGTACTCGCGTGTTCGAAGAGAACACCATCGCGCAGTTGAACTACGTGCTGCAACAGGTGACGGCCCCCGGCGCCACCGGGGCGACCGCCGGTCAACTCGGGCGGCCGGTGGCCGGAAAGACGGGTACTTCCACCGGTCCGGTATCGGCGTGGTTCTGTGGCTACATTCCGCAGATGGTGACCGTGGTGAATATGTACCAGATCGGCGAGGACGGCAGTGAGGAAGTGCTGACCGGCTTTGGCGCTTACACCAATATCGGTATCGGCGGCGGTTCGTTCCCAGCGCAGATCTGGCTTGACTACATGGAGGTGGCGACGGCCGACATGGAGGTCGAGGACTTCCCGGATCCAGTGTGGACGGGTAGTGTCCCGGCTGTCGATTCACCGACGACGTCGGCGCCGACGGTGACGGAGGAGCCCACCGAGACGGAAGGGCCCACGCAGGAGCCCACCGAGACGGAAGGGCCGACTGAAGAGCCCACCGAGGAGCCGCAGCCCACCGAGACGGAAGGGCCGACGCCAAACCCGAATGAGCCGACCGAGGGCGATCCCGGCGGCGGAGAGGGTGACCCGAATCCCGGAGGGAGTCCGTAGTTTCGCTGGCGCGATGGTGATACTACCGGTAAAATGATGCGCTGTCGCGTATCGACGGCATGTCGTGCCGCAGCGCGACCACGCATTATCCCTCCTGCCATGGAGAGACCATGGCCGTTTAGTCCGAAGGAGGTTGGGAAGACATGCGCGATTACGAGATGATGATCATTCTCGATACGGATGTTGACGAGCGGAATATCACGACTTACGTCGACAAGCTGCTTCAGGTTGTCCCTAACGAGGGAGGCTCCCTGGAGAAAGTCGATATTTGGGGCAGGCGTCGGCTTGCCTATGACATCAACAAGCGGTCCGAGGGCATTTACGTTGTCGTGAACATGAAGGCGACATCGCAGACCGCCCAGGAGCTTGATCGGCAGCTGGGACTGAACGAGTCCGTTCTGCGCACCAAGCTGCTGCGGGTAGAGGCCTGAGGCAACGCCGAAGGAGTAAATCATGGCAGGCGAACCGATTATCACGGTTGTTGGCAATCTGACCGCCGACCCGGAGTTGCGTTACGTCGCTTCGGGCACTCCCGTCGCGAGTTTCACGGTTGCGTCAACGCCACGCACCCTCAACCGGCAAACAAATCAGTGGGAAGATGGCGAGGCCATGTTCATCCGCTGCTCGGTGTGGCGTGAATACGGCGAGAATGTCGCCGAGTCACTCACAAAGGGAATGCGGGTGATTGTCACCGGGCGATTGACCGTACGGTCCTATGAGTACAACGGCCAACAGCGCACCTCGCTTGAAATGCAGGTGGACGAGGTTGGTCCGGCGTTGCGCTATGCACGCGCCCAAGTCACGAAGGTATCCGGCGGCCGGGGTTCCGGCAGTGGATACCAGGGTGGCGGGCAGTCCGCTCCCGGTGGCGCGCAGGGCCGTGCATCTTACGATGCGCCGCAGGGTGGTTCAGCATATGACCCGTGGCAGCAGGCGCCGCAAGGCGGCTCGTCCTTCGACGATCTCCCCCCATTCTGATACCGACTTTCTGATGGCGCCAGGGCGCCGTCTTAACCAAAGGAGCATATTATGGCGAAGCAGGCTCTTCGCAAACCAAAGAAGAAGATAGGTCCGGTGCGGACCACTAAGGTCGAGAACATCGACTACAAGGACACGGCAACTCTCCGCAAGTTCATTTCTGATCGGGGCAAGATTCGCGCGCGCCGCGTGACCGGCGTATCCGTGCAAGAGCAGCGCAAGATCGCCAAGGCGATCAAGAATGCTCGCGAGATGGCTCTGCTGCCCTACTCGAGCTCCGCACGCTGAGAAAGGAGACTCTTATGAAGATCATTTTGACGCATGAAGTCTCCGGCCTCGGTCGGGCCGGTGAAGTTGTTGAGGTCAAGGACGGCTACGGTCGTAACTACCTGCTGCCGCGAGGCTACGCCACGAAGTGGACCCCAGGTGCGCAGCGCCAGATCGATCAGATAGCCGAGGCGCGCCGTCGTCGTGCGATTACCTCGCTGGAAGATGCGCATGAGCTGCGTGAAACGCTGGAGGCGGCGACGCTGACCATCACCAAGACCGCCGGAGACAATGGCCGCCTCTTTGGCGCCGTGTCGGGTGCGGACGTTGCCGCTGCGGCGTCTGAACTCACCGGCAAGGAGATCGACCGCCGTCAGGTCACGTTGCCCGCCGTTAAGTCGCTGGGTGATTACAAGGCGACCATCAAGCTGCATGACGATGTGTCTGCGCTGGTGGCGGTGGCCGTGGTGCCGGAGCCGAAAAAGAAGAAGCGCAAGTAGCAGCTTATTTGTGAAGAATGCTGGTGCGGGGGTTAGGAGCTGTTCCTGGCCCCCGCATACGCTTATGCCCCACGGTGCCCGACACGCGCCGATATCCGGCCGATAGGAGAATCAGGTACGTGCTTCCGCCCGGCCGCGTGCGGCGTTGTGGGCATGGCCCGGTCTGCTGACGGCCGCTCCCGTCCGCGGGTGGCGCGGCCCTCGCTGGGAAAACTGTCCCGCCGCCGTCTGTGTGCCGTGTGTCAAGATAGTAGCCGGAAGGAGCCCGCAATCCCATGAGTAGAAACCTGGTAGAGGAAGCCACCGATGCCATTCTTGACCGCATTGCTGGAGGCCAATACCGCGCCGGCGATAGCCTACCCGGCGAGGTGGAGTTGGCGGCGGAGCTGAATGTCTCGCGGCTGACCCTCCGTGAGGCTGTCAAGGTGCTACGGGAACGCGGCGTGCTCCGCGTGGTGCAGGGCCGTGGCACCTTTGTGGTTGCCCGCAGTGAGTGGACGGATCTCGGCACTCTTATCAACATGACTCTGCGCACCAGTTCCGAGCGGGAGGTCGGGCTCAAACTCGTCGAATTGCGTCGCATGATCGAAGTGGGAGCGGCTGGGTTGGCGGCACGTAACCGCAGCGAGGATGATTTGCAGGCCATTGCGCAGCAGGTGGAGATCATGGACGCCGCCGGTGCGGAAGCTGACGTGGAGACCGTCGTCAGTGCCGATTTGGCTTTTCACCGCGCGATTATGGAGGCCAGCGGCAACCCCTTCGTCTTGGCGGTGATGGCACCACTGGAAGTCGCAATGCGCCAGTCACGGCGAGTCACATCTTCCGACGCGGCGGTGCGCGAGCGCGCGCAAACGCATCACCGGGAGGTCCTTCGCGCCATCGAGATGGGCGACGAGCAGGCGGCGAAGGATGCGATGCGTTCGCATATGACCCAGACGCGGCTCGATCTGTTGGCCACGACCCGCCCGACGGAAGAAGAGACGAGTGAGTAGAGGGCGCCGTTGCAGCAACTGACATACAGCTTCGGCCCTGTGAATGAAGTGAGGGCTTCGGTAGGAAGCGTAGGCGGATGGGCAAGACGTGGGTGTATTTTCGGCCCCTGCATGACGGACGGCAGCCGGTAAAGAAATCCCGATTGTCACCTCTGAGCTTTCCACCCTTGCACAAAGGACCAAAGACAAATATACTAGGGCACAAGTCCTCTGAGGTCTGAGCGCATGCAAAGGAGCGAAGATGCCCCAGATTAGTCGTGAAGAGTTACTGGCGGGACTCCCGCCAGTTCCTGATGTTTCCGCTGCCGACGTCGTCGCCGCGCAGCAAGCCGCCGCGGGATCCCACCCCGTATACGTTGTTCTCGACGACGATCCTACCGGCACCCAATCCATTTCCAACCTACCCGTCCTCACATCCTGGGACGAAGAGGACTTCGCCTGGGTGTTTGGCACCGGTGCCCCCGCCGTATATGTGATGACGAATTCCCGCTCGCTCGCGCCCACCGACGCCGAGCGGGTCAATCGCGAAGCCGTGAACGCCGCACTGGCGGCAGCCAAGGCCGCCGACCTTGAGGTAGCCTTCGTTTCGCGATCAGACTCGACGCTGCGCGGGCACTTTCCACTTGAACCGGACACGATCACGCAGTGCTTACGCGAATCGGCGGGTGTGGAGGTTGACGGCATTGTGATTGTGCCCGCCTTCGGTGACGCCGGGCGAATCACGGTGCACGGAACGCATTACGCCGGCAATCCCGCCGACGGCTACCTGCCCGTTGGCGAAACGGAGTTTGCGCGCGACGCCAGCTTCGGATACAAGTCATCTGCACTTGCCGACTGGGTGGAGGAGAAAAGCGGCGGTAAACGCCGCGCTGCACAGGTTCTCGTACTCGATATCGAAACCCTGCGGACCGATCCACAGGGCACCTTGGAACTGCTGCGCTCTGCGTCGGACGCTCAGGCCATCGCCGTGGATATCGTCGAAGAAGAGGATCTGCGTCAGCTCTCGCTGGCCTTGATCAAGGCGGAGGAGGCGGGATCGCACTTCATCTACCGCGTTGGTCCGCCCTTCGTGCGTGCTCGACTCGGCCAGGAAGTTCATGCGCCGCTCACCTCCGAAGAGATCAACGCCGCTCGCGGGGAGCGGCCGGTGGCACCGGGTGGACTGGTTGTTGTCGGATCACATGTCGGGCTCACAACGCGACAACTGAATGCACTGCGCGAGCATCGGCATCCACTGGAACTGGAAATCGACGTTGCACAGGTGATCGACGACGACGCCCGCGATGCTCATCTCCGCAACCTCATTGACCAGTCGGTTGACGAACTTTCATGTGCAGACGTGATCGTACGTACTTCACGCACCCTCGTCACCGGTGCCGACGCCGCCGATTCCTTGGCCATTTCCCGGCAGGTCTCGGCAGCCGTGGTCACGGTGGTGCAGGGAATAATTGCCCGCGTCCTTCCCCGGTTCGTGATTGCCAAGGGCGGCATCACCTCCTCCGACGTCGCCTCTAAGGGCCTGGAAATCGGCCGCGCCATTGCGCTCGGCCCGATGCTGCCAGGAATTGTCTCGCTGTGGCTGGCGCAGGATGGCCCCGCCGCCGGGGTGCCCTACGTTGTGTTCCCCGGCAATGTTGGGGGAGATGATTCCTTGGCCGAGGTAGCGGACAAGCTCAAGCAGTGATGAGGCAGTAGTGCCCGGTGGCCCCCGACCGCCGCCGGGCACGCGGAGGCGGATCTCCGCTTGCGGAAACACCCCTTCCGCCCCGGTTCATCCGCCAAACTGCGAAGCGCTGCCTAGCCCCGAAAGGCGGCAAAGCTACGAAGAGCCACCAGGCCTGGCACAACCTCCCGAAGAACTACTCCTAGCCCCGCAGGGCCACCAAGTCTTGCACAGTCGCCTAGCCCCACAAGCCGATAAACACCTGTAGGTGCGAGACGGCTCCCCGGAACACTCGGATGAATATGCACCTCGAGTGACCGCCCACATCCCCGAATCCGCGGCGCTGCTGCCACGGGAGCGCCGCAATAGACCTCTCTGCACAGCGCATGCCCGCACGGGCATGCAGCCACCGGTCATTGCAGACCGATTCCGATCAAGTAGAAAATCCCCATCAAGTAAGAAAACAGGAGAAAATCATGACACAACGCGTAGCGGTTCTCGGGCTCGGAGCAATGGGGCTTCCTATGGCTACCTGGCTCTCGAAGAGCTTCGAAGTGAGCGGTTATGACCTTTTCGACCAGCGGCGGCAACTGGCCGCCGAGGCCGGTGTTGAGACGGTGACTACCGCTCGCGACGCCGTTGAGGGCGCCGACGCCGTACTGATTGCCGTGCGTAATAGAGCGCAGCTTGAGGATGTGTTGTACGGCGCCGCCGGCGTCGTAACGGCTATGAAGCAGGGCGCCGTCGTTATCCTCACGTCCACGGTCGGTGTTGACGCGGTCATGGAGGTGGCGGCTCGACTGGCCGACGATGGCATCGGCATGGTCGACGCCCCGGTATCCGGTGGTCCGGTGCGAGCGGGTGAAGGTGATCTGCTCGTGACCTGTGGAGCATACCCGGATGTGTACGCGGCGGCTCTGCCGGTACTGGAGGCCATGGCGGGCAACCTGGTGTTGGTGGGCGATGAACCCGGTAAGGGTCAGGCGATGAAAACCGTCAACCAGTTGCTTTGTGGTGTGCATATCGCCGCGGCCGGGGAAGCCTTGGCTTTAGCCGGCAAGCTGGGCCTCGATCAGCGCAAGGCACTCGATGCACTGATGTCGGGAGCCGCAGAGTCCTTCATGCTGGGTAACCGCGGTCCGCGCGCCATCGAGGCGTATGAGGGCGGCACCCCCGAGGTGGCATCCCGCGTGGATATCTTCGTCAAGGATATGGGTATCGTGACATCGGCAGCCAAAAGCGTCGGCCTCTCCGTCCCGCTGGCTGCGGCAGCGGAGCAGCTGTACGTGCTTGGCCTGGCACAGGGCCGCGGGGCCGACGACGACTCGACCATTATCAATGTTGTACGTGGCGAAGGGAAATGATTTATGAGCACTGCAGCTCTACTCGGGATCGCCGTTGGTGCGGTCTTCGTCCTGCTACTTCTCGTTATCGGGGTCAAGATGTCTGCATTCGTTGCCCTCATCTTGGTGTCTCTTGGCACCGCCCTGGCCACTGGCATAGCGCCGCAAAAGATCGTTGGCGTGCTGCAAGGGGGCATGGGCGATACCCTCGGATCGGTGATGATCGTGGTCGGGCTGGGAGCGATTCTAGGCCGCTTGATCGAAATGGCCGGAGGAGCCGATTCCCTGGCGCGCGCCTTCACTTTGCGCTTGGGTGAGCACCGTGTAATCGCTGCGGTGACGGCATCGGCATTCATCCTCGGCATCCCCGTCTTCTTCGACGTCGGCTTTATTATCCTCGCTCCCATCGTGTTCGGCTTTGCACGAGTAGCGGGTTTGAACCCGCTGAAAATCGGGTTGCCAGTGGCAGGTGCCCTGCTGACGGTACATGTTGCATTGCCGCCGCATCCGGGACCGGTTGCTGCCGCTGGTACTACCGGCGCCGATAACGGCATGATGATTATGATCGGTCTGCCGATTTGCGCAATCACGGTGCTGGGAGGCTATTTCATCGCCAAGAGTATCCGTACTGACGGAATTCAGCTGTCGGAGTCTCCGGTCAGCAAGGCAGCGGAATTACAGGCAGAGCGAGCGGAGAATGACTCGTCGGTGGAGGCTTCCGGAGCGCAGGACGGTGCGGCGACCGCCTTGCGGCGTGCCGTGCGACCAATCGGAGCAGGAACAGTGATTCTCCTGATCCTGCTTCCGATCTTGCAGATCATGCTGGGAACGGTCAGCACTATAGCCCTCAAGGAGGGGACAACCACCCAAAGATGGCTCTCACTGATCGGATCGTCGGCGGTGGCTCTGACGGTTGCGGTGATTGTGGCCTACTTGGTGGTGGGGCGCTCGCAAGGCTGGAACCTGGAACGGCGCAGCAGCATCATGGACTCGGCCCTACCGGATGTGGCGGTGATCGTCTTCGTCACCGGTGCGGGTGGCATGTTCGCCGGCGTACTAACGGAGTCGGGCATCGGGGACGCACTGTCCGAGACGCTGATCGACCTCAATATGCCGATTATTCTTGCCGCCTATCTGATATCTCTGGTACTGCGCGCTTCGCAGGGATCCGCCACAGTCGCGATCAACACGAGTGTCGGCCTCATGGCTGTTCCGATTGCAAATGCCGGATTCACGGGGATAGAAACTGTCCTTGTCACGCTGGCCATAGGTTTCGGTGCTCTCGGGCTATCGCATATCAATGATTCCGGGTTCTGGATCGTGACGAAGTACCTTGGCTTGTCGGTGAAGGACGGCCTGAAGACGTGGACTGTTCTCTCAACCGTACTCAGCCTCATCGGCTTTGCACTAACCTGGGCTGTATTCGCACTGGTCAGCTAAGTCGGTGGCCTGCTGGGTGGCGGGACGGCTTTCGCCACCCAGAGGCGGCCGTTTTGGTCCCCTATAGTGCAACCGGCGCGTACCTTCCCGCCACGACGGTTTCGGAGGGTAACAGCGTGGCAGATGCGATGTGGCGGAGAGGCCAGTCGCGAAAGTTGTGGTTGGCGTGCCCAGGATGTGCCATATTCGAAGCAACCAACCACAAAGGCACAATAGCAAGGAGAAGGAAATGACCACATTGACAGACCTGGTGGGTGACAACCCCACTTTGGATCACCTGTATGAAGGCGGCTGGTGGATTGAAGGTCCATGCTGGTTGCGCAAGGAACAGGTGCTGCGTTTCTCAGATGTTAAGCACGCGCGGATCTGGGATCTGGATCCCACTACCGGCGAGCTTGTTCTGCACGCGGAAAACACCGAACATGTCAATGGCCGCACCGTTGACCTCGATGGGTCCGTTCTGCAGTGTTCGCATGGTCTGCGGCGAGTCGAGCGCGACCGCGACGGCGAGGTGACGGCCGTGGTGGACCGCTGGCAGGATCACCGCTTCAATTCGCCCAATGACATCGTCGTGACCACCGACGGATCAATCTGGTTCACCGACCCGGCCTACGGAATCATCTACCCGGAGGAAGGGCATCCCGGATCGCGTGAGTACTGTGATCACTGGGTATTCCGCATAACCCCGGAAGGGCGGCTGACGGTAGCCGCTACCGACGTGGTCGAACCCAATGGCATAGCGTTCTCTCCCGATGAATCAATCTGCTACATTGCAGATTCTTCCGCGTTGAACCGCGAAGGCACTCCGTTCGAGCGCAACCATATCCGCCGCTACATGGTGGACGATTGGCGGCTGAAGAACGGTGAGGACTTCGCGCAGGTCGGCCCGGGAGTCCCCGACGGTATCAAGGTGGATGAGCACGGAAACGTGTGGTCCTCCAGTTTGGAGGCCGTGGTGATTCTCTCGCCGGATGGTGAGGAAATTGGGCGGGTGCCAGTGCCGGAGAAAATCGGTAATCTCTGCTTCGGAGGGCCGGACGGCACAGACCTCTTCATTGCCGCCTCGACATCCATCTATCGTCTTCACACCAATACACGCGATTGTCGTTACGCCTCCGGGCGTGCTTGAGTGGATTGCGACTATCGCCGCGGCACCTTGGGCATATGCTGCCGGGCTTGCCGGAGACGGCGGAACGGCTAGCGGGAGGAGAACGCGCCTGCCAATGCATAAGGGGTTGGTACCACGTCGGTAGTACCAACCCCTTATGCAGAGCCTCCTGTGCGAGGCGCTTAGGCGGAAGCGTTCTGCCGCGATTCCCAGGCGGAGCGGACCATTTCTCGCAGGTCGTAATGGCGGGTCCATCCCAGATCTCGCCCTGCCGCGGTGCCGTCGGCGACGATCCGTGCCGGGTCACCGGCACGGCGTGGTGCCTGAATGGGGGTGAAGTCGATACCCGTAACTTGACGAATGGCGTCCATGATTTCCTGCACCGAGGTGCCGCCGCCACTTCCCAGGTTGTAGGCAGGAAGTAGGTCACGGCCTGCCAGCATCGCCTGCGCGGCCAGCACGTGACCGGAGGCGATATCGGCTACATGCACGTAATCACGCACACAGGTGCCGTCGGGCGTCGGGTAGTCATTGCCGTTGACTTGTGGTGTGCCGCCGCCGAGCAGGCGGTCGAAGACCATGGGGAACAGATTATGCGGGCTGGAATCCCATAGTCCGGTATCCCCGGAACCGACAACGTTGAAGTAGCGGAGGTTGACACCCTGCCATTGCTCGTCCACCGCGTGCATATCCGCATTGAGCCATTCACCGATGAGCTTGGTCTGACCGTACGGTGATTCGGGATGCAGGGCGGTGTCCTCGGTGACGAGGTCGACGTCGGGAGTTCCGTATACCGATGCCGAACTGGAGAACACGTAGCGATGCACGCCTGCATGCTGCATGGCACGCAGCACGGATACGGTGGCTTCCACGTTTTGGTCGTAGGTGTGTAGCGGCTCGGTGACCGACACTCCGGCGTATTTGAAACCGGCGATGTGGACGACGCCGTCGCAGGCGTATTCGTGCAGTGTGCGTTGTACGAGTGCAGTATCGCGGATATCGGCGCGGATGAATGGAACGGAATCTGGCACAAAGGATGCGTGGCCGGTGGATAGATCGTCGATCACTACGGGTGAGAGTTTCGCCTGTGCGAAAGCTCGGACCACATGGGAACCGATATAACCGGCACCGCCGGTGATGAGCCATGACATAGGAAAATCTCCTCCTGTATCGAAGTGCTAACGAGAAGCCACAGAACTTCGGTCCCGGCCGTGTTCCTACGGTCGGTTCCTGAAATGGGACCGATTCCCAAAAAGGCCGGGACCGAAGTCGAATTAGTTGCTTGGTGCGCCTGTGGTGGCGTCCTTGGCGGGCACATATGTGGGGCGGATCCACGCCCACAGGGCGAAGATCAAGGCCACGCCGAGGAGGGCAATACCCACCCATAGGTTGGCGTTGACGCCACCGGTCTTTTCGAGTTCCGGATCGCCTACAATTCCTGTCAGTGTCAGGATGATGCCGAAACATGCCATCATGATCCCGATCACGTTGCGGACGTCGAAGAGTCCGGCACGCCGCTGTGGTTGGTTATTCGTTGTGTTACTCATCCTGCATCTCCTTAGAACAGCACGTTGAGCACGATGACCATGGCGAGGGCAATGCATGCCAGGGGTACCGGGCGGGCGAGCACGGGCATGGTCTTCAGTGCCGGGTCATGGAAGTTGGACTTCGGCGTCTCGGAGTAGACGAAGCCCACCAATTCCTCGGCCGGTTTCGGCTTCGTCCCCAAGGAGACGAGCACGGCGAGGATGAGATCGACGACGAACCCCGTTGCGGCGGCAACGAAGGCCGTGCCCTGCCCGGGTAGGTTGATGACACCGACCAGCGAGAGCAGCCACACGATCACCGCAGAGAGTGTGCCACCGATAAGGCTCACCCAGCCGGCTGTTGGAGTCATTCGCTTCCAGAACATACCGACGATGAAGGTGGCGAAGAGCGGTGCGTTGAAGAAGCCGAACAGTGTTTGCAGGTAGTCCATGATATTGGAGAACTTGCTGGCGATAAGCGCCGTGAAGATGGCCCCAATGGTCGCCACCACCGTACACATCCGGCCCGCCTTCACATAGTAGGCATCCGGTTTGTCCTTCACCACGTAGGTCTGCCACAGGTCAATCGTAAACACGGTATTGAGCGCGGAGATATTAGCCGCCATGCCAGCCATGAAGGCGGCGAGCAAGCCGGTAATCGCCAGGCCGAGCAGTCCGTTGGGCAGAAGGTCGCGCATGAGGTAGAGCAGGGAGTCATTGAACTGCACTCCCGTACCCGAGGCACCGCCAGCCACATGCTCGCCATTCTTGACATCGGCGATTTCGGTGACGAGGACGGCCGCGAGCATGCCGGGAAGTACGGTGATAAAGGGAACGAACATCTTCGGGAAGGCACCGATAATCGGCGTCTTTCGGGCTGCGGTCATGGATTCGGAGGCCATGGCGCGCTGCACCTCCACGAAGTTCGTGGTCCAGTATCCGAAGGAGAGCACGAAGCCGAGTCCGAACACTATACCGATCACAGACAGAACCGGTGAATTGAAGCCGGAGAGAGCCTGGCCGGGCCAGGAGTGCAGCTGTTCACTCGCGGAGGCCACATGTGCATCCGGTGGGGCCGCCGCTGCCGCCTCGGTGATCTTCTCCTTCAGGCCGCTCCAGCCGCCCACGCGATGCAGGCCGATAAGCGTCAGCGGCAGCAGGGAGGCGACGATAACGAAGAACTGCAGGACCTCGTTATAAATGGCGGCACTCAGGCCGCCGAAGGTAATGTACGCCAACACGATGACGGAGGCGACAACCAGGGCTACCCACAGCGGCCAACCGAGAAGCGCGTGGACGATGCTCCCCAACAGGAAGAGATTGACGCCGGCGATAAGCACCTGTGCCAGGGCGAATGAGAGGGCGTTGACCAAGTGAGCTCCCGTACCGAATCGCATGCGCATGAATTCCGGCACGGAGCGGACCTTTGAACCGTAGTAGAACGGCATCATGACCACGCCCAGGAAGAGCATGGCGGGTACGGCACCCACCCAGAAGTAATGCAGGGTTGGCAAGCCGTATTCGGCGCCATTGGCCGAGTGCCCCATGATTTCGACGGCACCCAGGTTGGCGGAGATGAAGGCGAGTCCCGTTACCCAGGCGGGTAGGGAACGACCAGAGAGGAAGAACCCGATGGAGCTGGAGGCCTGCCTTCGGGCGATAAGACCGATACCGAGAACGGCCGCGAAGTAGATCGCTATGACGAGGTAATCGACGCCATAGGCGTGGATCAAATGTGTCATCGTCGTCGATGTCCTTTCAGCGGTGTGTGTTCGACTTTGATACGCTCCAGATGATGACGTAATCATTCTGATTCTTGCAAGGGAATCTCACGCTGTCAACGGGATTGTTAGATTCAAAGTGTTACGTTATCATCCTCTTTATGGACGGCACTGTGGCCGAAGGAGGAGGTAAAGTGCAGAAACCTTCCATGAAGATACCCGCGTGGTCGGCAAATGAGGGAGCCCGCCGGGCACGTGAATTATTCGCGGGGGCATTTCCGGAGCTCGATGGCCCGGATGGTGTATGGGCCTCACCCGGGCGCATCAACTTGATCGGCGAACACGTGGACTATAACGGTGGGATTTGCCTGCCGATTGCGCTGCCCCATCGCACCTATGTGGCGTTGCGGCGACGTGAGGACACGCGGCTCCGCCTCGTATCGGATGAGAGCGGTGCAGCCCGGTGGGAAGGTGAGTTGAGCTCTGTACATCCCGAGGCCGAGATTCCGGCGTGGGTCGCCTATGCGGCGGGTGTTGCCTGGGCTCTCCAGCGCAAGGGGCACGCGCTAGGCGGCTTTGACGCCGCAGTGGTCTCCTGCGTGCCACTGGGAGCGGGGCTGTCATCCTCGGCGGCGTTGGAATGTGCGATGGGACTTGCGCTCGACGAGGTGTACGGGCTCGGCCTTGCCACATCCCCCGCAGTTCGAGCCGAATTGGTAGCTGCGTGTGTCAGCGCTGAGAACGACGTCGTCGGTGCACCAACCGGGGGTATGGACCAAGCGGCGTCGTTACTCACTACGAAGGATCATGCGCTACAGCTCGACTGTCTGACGGGAGCAACAACGCAAGTGCCATTCGACCTTGCCGCGCAGGGCCTGACAATACTTGTTATTGACACGCAGGCCAAGCATTCCTTGGTGGATGGGCAGTATGGGCAGCGGCGTGCGGTTTGTGAGCGGGTCGCGGCACTGGAAGGAGTGGAGACGCTACGGCAGTTGCCTGATCCGCAGGGTACGCTTTCGCGCCTGAATGATCCGGAGGCGGTGCGAAGAGTCAGGCATGTGGTTACCGAGATCGAACGCACGCAGGAGTTCGTGGAACTGCTGACGGAGGGTGAATACGGCGAGCTCGGCGCTCTCATGAATGCATCACACGCATCGCTGCGTGACGATTACGAAGTGAGTTGCGCCGAACTTGACACTGCGGTGGAGGCTGCCCGTGCTGCTGGGGCATGGGGTGCCCGTATGACCGGTGGCGGCTTCGGCGGCTCCGCCATTGCGCTAATAGAACAGGGCAATCTGGAGGCAACAATGGCTGCAGTGGATAGGGCGTTCGTAGACAATGGATGGATCGCGCCACGATTTTTGGAGGCGACAGCCTCCGAGGCCGGACGGCGCATCAACGAGGAGGAAGAGGCACTATGAGCGATAAGGGTCTGGAGGCTGCCGCCGTGCGTATGCGTGCAGCGGGAATGCCGGAACTGTTCATCCGCGTCTTCGGTGAGTACTACCGCCAATTGGAAGAGGGAAGCACCGGTTTAATACCGGAGCACAGCATTCAACCCGTGACTGCGGTGGCGGATGCGCGGGGCATTGAGCCGCCCGTGTCTGAACAGGCGGAGGCCTTGCGCCATACCGTCTTCATCAAACTCAACGGTGGACTCGGTACCTCCATGGGCATGGATCGTGCCAAGTCTCTGTTGCCGGTTCGTACCGGTCCCCCCGACGGCGCCATGCTGAGCTTCTTGGATATTATCGCCGGTCAAGTGCGCCATGTGCGCAGCGCCTTCGGTGTTCGGATGCCACTGATCTTCATGGATTCCTTCCGCACGCAGCGCGACACCCTCGCCGCGCTCGCGGCGTACCCGGACCTGGTGCAGGAGGGTTTGCCGCTAGACTTCGTGCAACACCAAGAGCCGAAGCTGCGGGTGGACAATCTGGAGCCGGTTGACTGGCCGGAGGATCCCTCCCTGGAATGGTGTCCGCCCGGGCACGGGGATATCTATGTGTCACTGTTGGATACTGGGTTGCTCGACACCTTGATCGAGCGCGGATATCGGTATGCCTGCACTTCGAATGCGGATAACCTCGGCGCCGCTCCGGATGGGCGTATTGCCGCCTGGTTCGCCGCCTCTGGAGCTCCCTACGCTCCGGAAGTGTGCGAACGCACCCCCGCCGACCGCAAGGGTGGTCATCTGGCACGGCGGATCTCCGATGGGCGCATCGTGCTGCGCGACACCGCACAGACCCCCGCGGATGATATGAAATGGTTCACCGACGAAACCCGGCACCCCTTCTTCCACACGAATAATCTGTGGTTCGACCTGCGGGCATTGCGCGAGGTACTGAACGAGGGTGGCGGCATGGCTGGACTCCCACTGATCCGCAACCAAAAGACCGTGGACCCCTCAAATCCGGATTCGCCGCAGGTGTATCAGATTGAGTGTGCTTTGGGTGCCATTGTGGAACGTTTCGACGGAGCGTTGCCGGTGTTGGTTGATCGGTCACGTTTCCTGCCGGTGAAGACAACTGACGATCTGCTGCTGTTGCGCTCGGATGCCTACGAGCTGGGAGAGGATTTCCAGTTGCGGCTCGTCCCGCAGGCGGCGCCATTGGTGGAGTTGGACTCGCGTTACTACAAGCGCATGGCCGATTTCGATGCCCGCTTCCCGCACGGTGCACCATCGCTGCGAGAGGCCACGCGGTTGGCCGTGACCGGCGATTGGACCTTCGGTTCCGAGGTTCACCTGCGTGGCGATGTGGAACTCGTCGCCCGCGACCCGCAGACCATTGCCGACGGCACTGTTCTCGATGCAGGGGTGGAGGCATGAGCGGCGCGGAAGCGGTGTCGAATCGCGGCAATGTCGGTAGTGCCGAAGACGTTAGGATCGCGTGCGGCGATGCGCAGGCGCTTGTGACGCCACGTGGAGCGGGCCTGCGCGCGTACCGGGTGGGCTCGCGCGACGTCGTCGTGACCTACCCGGGGCCAATACCCCCGGCCATGCACGGAGCGATTCTGGCTCCCTGGCCGAATCGGCTCGCTGACGGTCGATACGAATTCGGTGGCAACGAGTACCAGCTCCCGGTGACCGAACCCGCGCGCCGGGTGGCGAATCACGGTTTTGTCCATGACCAGATATGGGCGGTGACAGATCGCAGCGCCGATAGCGTGGAGTTCCGCTTTGATATTGGCGGGGAGCTGGAGGGTTACCCCTTCCCCTTAGAATTACGGGTTCGTTACCTGCTCGACGACGAAGACCTGGTGGTGGCCTTTACCGCGACGAACTGCGGCGAGGTGGCCGCGCCCTTCGGGGTCGGTTTTCATCCCTGGCTCTCACCGGGGGAGGCCACGGTGGATGAGTGTGAGTTGCGCGTTGCGGCAAGTGGATGGGTGCGCGCCAATGAGCGTCTACTGCCGGAGGAGTTCTGCGCTCTGCCGGCGGATAAGGACTTCCGCACACCTCGATCATTGCGTGGAGTTTCGCTAGACGACGGCTTTGCGCCCGCAGTCTTCTCCGGGGAGTACACCTGGGCCGAGTTGATATCGCCCGATGGCATGACCGCCGCGGTGTGGGCGGAGCACCCGCTAGAATACTGGCAGATCTGCACGGGGGATTTCCCCGAGATCGGAGCTTTTGAACGTTCCGGTGTTGCCGCCGAACCGATGTCGTGCCCGGCGGACGCTTTCAACTCCGGCAAAGGGTTGGTCACGCTGCAACCCGGTGAGACATATTCGGTGAGGTGGGGGTTATGCCTGCGAAGGACGAGCGATCACGCGCGGTCCGTTTAGCGTCAGATGGTGAGCGGAGTGCCGATACGCCCAGCCATTTGCCGGGAAGGGGTGGAGCTGCGGTCGAAGGCATTCCAGCGAGCGGGCGTTCGCGCCTGGGAGGGCGAGGAGTGTCGATCCGCGACGTCGCTGCCCTGGCGGAGGTCTCCCCGCAGACGGTATCCCGCGTGGTGCGCGGCCAATCGAATGTGCGCGAGCAAACCGCGCGGCGGGTTCGCGAGGCAATGGATCAGTTGGGTTATGTGCCGAATCGGGCGGCGCGTGCCCTGCGTTCTGGGACGCTGGGCACGATCGGCGTCGTCGGTCATCAGCTCTCCCGTACCGGTGAAGCTCATATCACCGAGGCTGTTGTTGCGGCTCTTCGTGAAGCTGACCGTCCCGTGACCTTGGTGGATACGCCCTCCAGCAATCCCGAGGATATTTCACGCGCACTGGAATTCCTCGGGCAGTATGTGGATGGTCTGATCGTGCTCCGCCTGGAGACTCCATTGGCGGCACTGTCCAGCGGGCGGCGGAATTTGCCGATAGTGCTGAGCGATTTCCGCCCGTCGGTGCAGTACACCGCGGTTGGAAGCGACCAGGCGGCGGGCACGAGAGCGGCGGTCAGCCATCTGCTCGAACTCGGGCATGAGACCGTCCATCACATTGCCGGTCCAACGCATTCTTTACAGGCATTGGCCCGCGAACGCGCATGGATGGAAACATTGTGGGAAACCGGGCGTAGCGTTCCTCCCGTGTTTCGCGGGGATTGGACGCCGCGCTCCGGATACCAACTGGGTCAACGGATTGCCGAAAACCCGGATATTACTGCGGTGTACTGTGCCAACGACGAAATGGCGCTGGGCCTCCTGCGTGCCCTGTACGAGGCGGGCAGGCGTGTTCCCGACGACGTCTCGGTGATCGGCTTCGACAATCTGGTGGCGGAATGGATGTGGCCACCGCTGACCACCATCTCGCAGGACTTCGCGGCGGTAGGAAGAAATCTGGTGTCGGCGCTACTGGCGGTTATGGAGGATCCGGAAGGCGTGCAACCGCAGCAGATTCTTATTCCCACGCAATTGATCGTGCGGGAAAGTACGGCTCCGCCGCGCACTATAGGCCCATCCACTCTTCACCGCGTACTCTGAGGAGCATGGTTGCGCCGCGCATGGCCATGAACACCCCGGCGTAGGCGGCCCATAGCGCCAGCAGTCCTACCTGCCCGCGCCCGAAGGCCACAACAGCTGCGATGCATGGTGCTAGTACCAGCAGGGATGCCAGCATATACCAGGCGAGACGGCGAGCGTCGCCCGCTCCGATAAGAACACCGTCGAGCATGTAGGCGACGGCGGCGATCGGCAGGCAGAGCGCGGTGACCCACAGCGAGTGGGTGGCAAGGCTGTGCACGGCGCCGTCGCCCGTCATGAGGAGCGGGATCAACGGGCTGAGAATGATGAGGAGTGCTCCGAGCAGTGCTCCAGTTGTAACCCCACGATTGAGGCATCGGGCCAAAACTGCGCGAACACGTACTTTATCCTTCGCACCAAGTCCCTGACCAACCAGTACCTGCGCCGCGGTGGCGAGGGCATCGAGCCCGTAGGCCGCGAAGTTCCACACGGTCATGGTGATCTGGTTCGACGCTAACTCCTCGGTACCCAGACGGGTGGCCGCAGTTAACTGCCCGATGATGGCTGCACGCAGGCAGAGTGTGCGGATTATCAGCGGCATGGCGCTGCTGAGCGAGGCAAGAACTCCGGCGCCGCGGAAGGATGTGCGTGCCCCTTCTCGCCGCGCTCTGCGCACGACGACGCTCACCAGCCACAGGCCCATTCCGGTCTGGGCAAGCGCTGTGCCGACGCCTGCTCCAGCCACGCCCCAGCCCACGGGGTAAATGAGAAGAAAGTTCAGCGGCACATTGGCGGCGGCCCCGCCCGCGGCCGCATAGAACGGAGTGGTGGTGTCGCCCAAACCGCGTAGCGTACCGTTGGCGGCAAGAACCACCAACATGCCGGGCAGTCCAAAGGCGGAGGTATGTAGGTAGCGGCGTGCTTGTAGTGCGACGTCGGAGGAGGAGCCAAAGAGTTCCAGCAGCGGTCCACCGAAGGCCAGCAGTCCGGTTGCAAGTATGACAGCCAGAATGAGTGCCAACCAGATGCCGTCGATACCGCGACTAAGCGCCTCCCGGTGGCGGCCGGCACCGAATAGTCTTGCGGTCGACGCCGTCGTCGCGTAGGCGAGAAAGATACACAGGCCCACAATCGTGGTGAGGACGGTTGATGCCAGCGCTAGGCCGGCCAATTCGGAGGTTCCGAGGTGCCCGACCATGGCCGAATCGACGGCCACCAGAAGTGGCGCGATGAGGAGCGCACCGAGCGAAGGAAGAGCAAGACGCCGAATCTCTCGGTCTATATCGCGTTCAGGCACGCCGCGATTGTACACGGAGGGCTTGCAACCGTGTGGGCTGGGTCGTCATCCGTTGGAGTCCTTGGTGTGGAAGCGGAGATGAGTCGCGCATAGAGGGGAGTCCGCCCTACTGACCGGCTCTCGTATCGGATCGACTGGTAGATGCAGGCGTTGTGTGGAGTACGTCATCGCGCGATCAAATCGGCTGCATAACCTGCTCCGAGGGCGTATTTTGCTAGGTGGACATTTGTTTCCATAAATGCGGATTTGCGCGATTCACTACTCGTTTCCACTTGGAGCGCACGACGCGTGTTATCTGGTGATGAGTGCGTAAGGAAAGGAAGCCCAGCCGATGAGTAACCGGGCTGCGAAAGGTCAATCAACCGTTCAATCGGTCAGCCGAGCACTCGAGATTCTCGAAATTGTTGCACGGGCCGGCATGCCGATTGGTATCACGGAGATAGCGGAAGCAACGAAGCTTCCGATGCCGACCATTCATCGCCTGCTGCACACCCTGATCGCATCTGGGTACGTGTACCAAACCCCGCGGCGCAGATACGCCCTGGGAACCCGGCTCATTTCGCTGTCCCGTTACGCAGGGGGTGCCCTCGGCGTCGCTCTGCGGCCACTGTTGACCAAGACGGTGGAAGAGCTGGGTGAATCTGTGTCGGTGGCCATGCTCGATCAGGACTTCGCACGATACATCGCGCATGTTCCCTCGGAGCGTTCGATGCGAATGTTCACAGAGGTAGGGAACCAAGTGTCGCTACATGCGACGGGGGTGGGGAAGGCCATCCTCGCGGCAATGCCATCGAGCCAGGCCGGAAAAACGATTGACCGGTGCGAGTTGCGTGCCCTGACTCCGCGCACGATCACCGATCCGCAAGCATTGCGGGAACATATCGATTTGGTGCGTGAACGCGGATATGCCATCGACGATAACGAGCACGAGGTGGGCGTGTGCTGCGTTGCGGTAGCCGTACCGGGTGATCTGTACTTGGCAGTGTCAGTTGCTGCGCCCGTTGGGCGTATCGATCTGGACACGGTGGAGACGCATGCTGTACCGGTTCTTCGAGAAACGGCGAGCAGTATTGCGCAGCTTCTTGCGGAAGAACGGCGTGCTGCGGAGGAGGAGCGTCAGGCGGCGGGAATCGAGTAATCGCAGCTGAAAGGTTCCTAGCTTGTAGTTCATTCGGTGTACTCGGCTCGTGTAGGGCGCCGGTGATGCGTTGTTGTGTGGATGTGTGGGCATACGCTCCGCCCGGTGCAGATAAGCCATGTTGCCACCGACGGTGCTTGCGTGCACACCGATCACATAGACTCGCACCGGGACTTGTGCCCGGGAACAGCGATCCCCTCCCTACGGGTCGGCTCCTCTACCATGCGCAGCCCCAATGTGTCTGAGAACACATTTCCATAGACGTGCTGCATGGCGGCTACAGCTCCCAATGGTGGGAGGAGCAAGGGCCTCCAAATACGCCTATACGAATGGCGGTGGCACCTCTCTTTCCCGTATGACGGAAAAGAGAGGCACGCCCTCAATCCCTCGATGTGTGCCCGTTTTTGCGTGATATCAAGCCGATTTCTGCGCAACTCGTACTTTTTATGCCCTTCTTACGCTGCGGTACCTTCTTCTAACTAGCGAAAAAAGTATTCCATCTGACGGAAAGCCGTGGTACTGTGATCGAAACGAAGAGGAGGACTCGATGAAGATCCTTGTAGTCAATGTGAATACAACGGAGAGCATGACGCAAAGCATCGGCGATGCGGCACGGGCCGTCGTGGGCCCGGGAACGCAGATCGTCGAGCTGACTCCGTCATTCGGTGCGGAGTCCGTGGAAGGGAACTTCGAATCCTATCTAGCGGCGGTGGCCGTTATGGATGTTGTCGCGACCTACCGGGACTCATATGACGCTGTCGTGCTCGCTGGATTCGGAGAGCACGGCAAAGAAGGGGTTATGGAACTGGTGGAGACACCGGTGGTTGACATAACCGAGGCTGCTGCACATATGGCCATGCTGCTCGGTGATCGCTTCTCCGTGGTGACCACCCTCGACCGAAATGTGCCTCCGATTGAAGATCGCCTGCTTTCATACGGGCTTGATCGCCACTGTGCGTCTGTGCGCTCGACCGGGCTCGGTGTTCTTGAGTTGGAAGACACTGTGACCGCAAAAGCGGCCATCACGCGGGAGGCCGAACGAGCGGTTGCCGAAGACCACGCGGAGGTGATTGTGCTCGGTTGTGGCGGAATGGCGGGACTGGACCGCGAAATATCGGCGCAGCTGAGCATTCCCGTAGTCGAAGGAGTTACCGCGGCGGTCAAGCTCGCCGAGTCGCTGGTTGCGCTCGGGTTGAGTACATCGAAGGTTCGTAGCTATGCAGCTCCGAACCCAAAGAAAGTAACTGGCTGGCCGCTCAGCGGAAAATAGACGCTGCGCAGCGAGCAATTGAGCGGGCGAATGGCCCAATGAGAAAGGACGGAAAGGACGGAGATGTCCGCAAACGCTAGACAAACCGTCGTCATTGCCGTTGGCGGCAATGCACTTATACGCGACAAACACCATGTTGCAGTAACCGATCAGGTGGAGGCTGTCCGGGAATCGTCATCGTATATAGCCGACTTGGTCCAGGAGGGCTACACCCCGGTTATCACGCACGGCAATGGGCCACAGGTAGGGTTCCTGCTACGGAGAGTGGAGCTCGCCTCGGCCGAACTCCCTGCTATTCCGCTCGACTACCTCGGCGCTGATACGCAGGGCGCGACCGGGTACATGTTTTCGCGTTCACTTCGTAACGAACTAGCGAACCGTAACATTGACCGTTCCATTGCTGCAGTGGTCACGCAATCCATCGTGGATAAGAACGACCCAGCTTTTGCCGATCCAACCAAGCCAATCGGCTCTTTTATGGATGAGGAAACGGCAAAACGGCGCGAGGTCGAGGATGGTTGGGCCGTGCGGGAGGATGCCGGACGCGGATATCGCCGCGTCGTTCCTTCACCCATTCCGCGCGATATCGTCGAGAAGGACGTCATCACAACGCTTGTTGCAGCGGGCTGCCTGGTGGTTGCCGTAGGTGGCGGCGGAATTCCGGTATCACGCGAAGAATCGGGAGAACTAAGCGGTGTAGAAGCCGTGATCGACAAAGATCGCGCCTCTGCACTTCTTGCTTCCTTGCTCGGGGTGGAAACGTTTGTTATCTGCACTGCCGTGGACACGGTCGCGATCAACTTCAACACCCCCGAGCAACAAGAGCTGCACCGACTCACCGTGGCTGAAGCCAAGAAGTACCTTGCCGAGGGACAGTTCGGCGCAGGCTCGATGGCGCCGAAAATCGAGGCTGCCATCAACTTCCTCGAACAAGGGGGAAAGAGAGTCATCATCACATCTCTTCCTCTCCTGAAAGACGCCGTTGCCGGCAACGCCGGCACAAGCATCACGCAATAACCAACACACACTAGCGGCCCTGGCCGCCGTTCGCACCAGAAAGGTACGACATGAGTTCACAAGTTCCGCAGACTGGTGGTGAGATCACCCCCAGCCTAATCAATGAGGATCTTGCTCCTGCCAAGACCAGGCACTGGAGCTTCTACTCCCTTTTCGCTATGTGGATGTCTGACATCCACTCTATCGGTGGCTACACCTTCGCGGCGGGGCTCTTCGCCCTGGGCCTAGGCGCGATCCACGTCTTTGCAGGTCTCTCGATCGGCATTATCGCCGTCTTCTTCCTTATGAATCTGGTGGGATTCGCCGGGCAGAAGACTGGATTGTGTTATCCCGTATTGGCACGTATTGCCTTCGGCACTATCGGTTCCAACCTACCGGCCTTGACCCGCGGGTTTGTGGCAATTTGCTGGTACGGCATTCAGACCTGGTTGGCCTCCCGCGCCGTGATTGTGCTGGCGGCAGACATCTGGCCCGACATCAACGAGTGGGGCCAGCAGAAGTTCTTAGGGGAAACACTCCTTGGGTGGCTGGCATTCCTCTTCATGTGGGCGTTGCAACTGTTGCTGCTGCGCAATGGCATGGAGACGATCCGCAAGTTCCAAGACTTTGCCGGTCCAGCGGTTTGGGTTGTTATGGCGGCGCTGACCATCTGGGTTATGTACAAGTGCGACTGGAACATTTCTCTGACCGTCGCCTCCGGAACGGCGACTTGGGGAATGTCTCATGCCTTCCTGGCCGCCATCGCGCTGACCGTCACTTACTTCTCGACTCTGTTGCTGAACTTCTGTGACTTCGCCCGGTTCTCTCCGACGAAGAAGGCCGTATGGTGGGCCAACCTCTGGGGCCTTCCGGTTAACTTCATCGCCTTCTCGGTGGTGTCTGTGCTTGTGACCGCAGGATCCTTCCAGATCTACGGGGAGTACGTCTACGACCCGGTGGAGTTGGTAGGACGTATCGATTCCGTTACCGCTTCGATCCTCGGAGCCTTGACATTCACGGTGGCAACACTGGGAATCAACGTGGTTGCCAATTTCGTCTCGCCCGCCTACGACCTGGCAAACGCATGGCCGTCGAAGATCAACTTCGTTCGTGGCGGTCTCATCTCGGCGGTGATAGCGCTTCTGATCACCCCGTGGAATCTCTACAACAACCCCTTCATTATCAATACCTTCCTTGCTGCCCTCGGCGCGGTACTTGGACCGCTGTTTGGCATCATCATCGTTGACTACTTCATCCTGCGAAAGCAGAAGGTGCAGGTCTCGGAGCTGTTCAAGGCCAAAGGCATGCACAGTTTCGACAACGGATGGAATATGCGAGCCGTGGCAACCTTCTTCATTGCCTCGATTCCGTCAATTCTTGTGGCCGTTGGTCCGTGGCAGTGGGCGAAGTTCCTCAGCCCCTTCTCGTGGTTCATCGGGGCAGGCATTGCCTTCGTGGTCCACTACTTCATTTCACGCAACGACCCGTACCTCTTGGCCGCTGTCCAGCAGGCCATGCAGGTTGATTTGGATGCTGACCGGGACTCGGTTGAGGTTCCCGGCTCCGCAGCCTCTGAGGCGACGGCGAGTAACTCAGCGGCTGCTGCAACAGCAAAGGAGAGCAATCAACAATGAGTACAACACTAGTGATCCGGGCCCAGCGCGCGGTTCTTCCAACGGGAATTGAGTCCGCTGCCGTCGTCGTGACGGATGGAGTCATTACCGATATTCAACCGGTCGACGCCGAGATCGTTGCCGACGACGAAATCGTGGTACCGGATGACCAGGTACTTCTGCCCGGTCTACTCGACTCCCACGTGCACGTTAACGAGCCGGGGCGTACGGAATGGGAGGGATACGAGTCGGCGACGCGTGCGGCACGTGCCGGTGGAATCACCACCATTATCGATATGCCGCTGAACTCCGATCCGCCCACTACAACGGTGGAGAACCTGGAGTTGAAGCAGGAGGCCGCCGCCGGAAAGCTCTCCGTTGACGTTGGCCTCTGGGCGGGAGCCGTACCGGGAAATCGTGGAGAACTCGGGCCGCTGTGGGAGCGAGGAGTCTTCGGCTTCAAGTGTTTCACCGCGCATTCGGGTATCGATGAATACGGGTACCTCGGCTACGACGAACTGCGCAATGATCTGGAGGAGATCGCGCGCCTCGACGCCGTCATGATTATTCACTGTGAGGATGCGGGAATCCTGGCACAGGCACCGCAGAACTTCGGCCCGTCCTACGCCAATTACCTCGCCTCGCGGCCGCGCGAGGCGGAGAACGAGGCCATCCGGCAGGTCATTGCTGCGGCACGCGACACCGGTGCCCGGGTACATATCCTGCACCTGGCCAGTGCGGAGGCGCTGCCACTGATCCGTGCGGCGAAAGCGGACGGAGTCCGCATCACCGTGGAAACCTGCCCGCACTACCTCACATTCGCGGCGGAGGAGATTCCCGACGGCGCAACTGAGTACAAGTGTGCGCCGCCGCTGCGTGAGGAGGAGAACCGCCGGGCCTTGTGGCAAGGGCTGTTGGATGGGACGATCGATCATATTGCCTCGGACCACTCTCCCTGCACAGCCGATCTCAAGCGGCGCGAGAGTGGTGATTTCGGAGCCGCATGGGGAGGTGTGTCGTCCGTCCAACTCGGACTGTCGGCCGTACTGACCGCCGGAGCCCAGTTCGGCGCCACACTCTCCGACATTGCACGCTGGTTCGCCTCCGCTCCGGCTGCAACCTTCGACCTTCCGACCAAGGGCGCCATCGCAGTGGGCAAGGACGGCGATTTCGCGGTGGTGGACCCGGAGGAGACCTTCACCGTGGACGTCGAGAGACTTGAGCACAAGAACAAGATCAGTCCCTACAACGGTCGCATGCTCAAGGGGGTCGTCCACCAGACAATCCTGCGCGGGAGGGCGGTGGACCGCGATTCCAAGGCGGGGCGGCTCATTCGCCGCGGCTGAACGCAGTGACCCGGTCGGTCGTGCACCAGAGAGTGCGCACCACAAATTGGCGGGGCGCCGCAGGCCGACCGGGCCGCAAACCAACACCAGAAAACAGGCAAATCAAAAACTAAGGAGATAACCGTGTCCGAATACATGCGTTCGATGAAGGAAATGATTGAAGCAGTCGACAATGTCGGCAAGTCCTTCATCTCCATTAACGACCTCAGCCCCGAGCAACTGCTCAAATTGTTCGAACTGGGTAAGAGCCTCGAACTATTCAACAGGTCGAAGATCGACCTGTTCGACGACAAAATGCTGGCGTTGATGTTCTTCCAGCCCTCCACCCGCACCCGGATGTCCTTCCAGACAGCCATGGAGCGTATGGGCGGCCACGTCATCGTGGAAGCGAACCCGAAAGTGACTTCCTCGGTTGCCAAGGAGGAGTCCATTGAGGACACCATGCGTTGCATCTCGCAGTACGCAAATGTGGCGGTGATTCGCCACTACGACGAGGACGAAGCGCGGCGCGGAGCCGAGGCTGCTGAGTGTCCGGTGATTAACGGCGGGTGGGGCCACTGGGAGCATCCAACACAAGCCCTGCTCGACCTTTACACCATCTGGCGTCGCTTCGGGCACTTCGACGGTCTGAAGGTCGCCGTCGTCTCGCCGAATATGATCGAGGCCCGCACCGGCCACTCCATGGCCTACGGCCTGGCACGCCTGGGTGCCGATGTAACCATCTGTTCCGACTCCGATCTGCGTACCCCCAACGAGGTAACTGATCGTATCCGCACAGAGTTCAACGTCGACTTGAAGGAAGAATTCGACTTCGATCAGGACGGCTTCAACAACTTCGTACGCACCCAGGACTACATCTACCTACCCGGCTGCTCGGCACCGGCGGGCGCGGAGGCGGAAGCCTTCAAGAAGTTGATGGACCGTTACCTGATCCGTTACGACACCCTGCGCGACGAGGCGGAGAAGGGCCACATGGTGTACGTGACCCACACGCTGCCCCGCCGTGCCGGCGAGATGGACCTCGCCATCGATAACACCCCGCATCAACTCTACTTCCGGGCGATCCTGCAATCCGTGTCCATCCGCATGGCCCTATTGGCATCGATCCTCGGCCTGTGAGAGTAGCAACGACTCAAAAATTGTAGCGACGAAAAGATTGGAGAAATAACAATGAAGCTCGAGATAACCGCCGGTGGTTTCACCTTCATCGCAGAGTACCAAGAAGAGGAAGGACCGAAGACGGTCAAGGCCTTCCGGGAAAAGCTCATGCCTCTGACCTCGCGCATGATTCACGTGCGCTGGTCAGGTCAGGCGGGCTGGATCCCCTTCGGTGATCTGGACCTGGAATTGGAGCCCGAGAACGGCACCTGCTACCCACATCCGGGTGAAGTCGTGATTTACCCGGGAGGCAAGTCCGAAACGGAGATCCTGCTGGCATACGGGTACACGAATTTCGCGTCCAAGGCAGGGCAGCTGCCCGGAAATCCGCTGGCACGGATCGTGGAGGGCAATGAGCACCTGGCGGAGCTGGGCGAGAAACTCCTGTGGGAAGGCGCGCAAGAGATCACCTTCCGTGAAATCGACGACTGAGGAGATTGACGAACCACAGGCCGGGGGCCGGTCTCTTCGCCGGGGCCGGCCCCGCCCCTTCGGGCTTGCACCGGACGCAAGCGCCCCGATGCGACAGAACCCACAGTAAAGAAAAGGTGACAAGCGTGGATTCAGAAGAAACAAGCAAACTGCGCGATATTGCCAAGGAATGTCGACGCGATATCGTCCGGATGGTTCATCATGCGGGAAGTGGGCATCCAGCGGGATCACTGTCGGCGATTGACGCCATGGTTGTTCTCTACTTCCGGCATATGAATATCCGCCCAGAAGAACCCGAATGGCCCGAGCGTGACATGTTCTTCCTCTCCAAGGGGCACTGCACACCCGCCTATTACTCGGTAATGGCAGCCCGGGGCTACTTTCCACGAGAGGAACTCATGACCTTCCGCGACCTCGGGACTCGGTTACAGGGGCACCCATCCAATACTCATCTGCCAGGAGTTGATTCCTCCTCGGGATCGCTCGGGCAGGGGCTGTCGCTGGCCAACGGCGCGGCGATGGCCGCGAAAATGGATGGCTTAACCTCACGCTACTACGTGATGATTGGCGACGGCGAGGCGCAGGAGGGGCAGATATGGGAAGCGGCAATGACATCCGCCGATCACTGCCTTGACAACGTGTGCGCAATCCTCGACGCGAACTCCATCCAGCTCGATGGTCCGGTTGATTCCGTGAAGTCCCTGGGCGACATCGTCGCCAAATGGGCGGCTTTTGGCTGGTATGTGATCGAAGTGGACGGCCACGATTTGGGTGCGCTCGACGATGCCTTCGCCGACGCGGCTGCAAGCAGTGGCAAGCCCACCATGATCATCTCCCGCACCGTGAAGGGCAAAGGTGTGTCTTATATGGAGAACACCGCAAAATTCCACGGTTTGGCACCTACCGATGAAGAACTCGAGCAGGCTCTGGAGGAACTGCGATGACCACGAAGACTGCACCTCGTGAAGGGTACGCGCAAGGCCTTCTGGAACTCGGAGCCCAGCACAAGGACGTCGTTGTGCTGGACGCGGATTGCGCAAAATCCAATTTCACTGATCGCTTCCGCGACGCCTACCCGGATCGCTTCATCAACATGGGGATCGCGGAATGCGACCTCGTTGGAACGGCGGCCGGACTGGCGGCGATGGGTAAGGTGCCCTTCGCCAACGCCTACGCCAACTTCCTTACGGGACGAGGCTTCGATCAAATTCGAGTTTCCGTAGCCTATTCGGCGCGCAATGCCAAGATTGTGGGGCATAACGCCGGGATGTCGGCCGCGCAGGAAGGTGCGACCCATCTTCCGTTAGAGGACATCGGGCTGATGCGTGCCATCCCGGATATGACGGTGATTGTGCCGGCGGATTCGGAAGAGGCCCGCAAGGCCGTGGTGGCCGCCTATGAGTTGCAGGGACCGGTGTACCTGCGGATCGGCAAGTTGCCGGTACCCGATGTGACAACGGCGGGCACGCCCTTTGAAATCGGGAAGGCACATACCATGCGCGAGGGCGCCGATATCACGATTGTCTCCACCGGTTGCGTGCTATACGAGGCGCTTGCGGCTGCCGAGGAACTGGCACGGGAAGGGCTCAGCGCCGAAGTGCTCAACGTTCATACCGTCAAGCCTTTGGACGCGGCTGCCATCCTCGCTTCCGTAGCTAGGACGGGTTGCGCCGTGACCGTGGAGGAACACTCGATTCTTAACGGTTTGGGTTCTGCCGTGGCGGAAGTATTGAGTGAGGGTCACCCGGCTCCGCTCGAACGTGTTGGATCACGGGATGTTTTCGGACTTTCCGGCACGTTGGATGAGCTCTTCGACTACTTCGGTTTGCGCGCTGGGAACATTGCCGACGCCGCCCGCCGCGTCGTCGCCCGTAAATCCGCATAGCTTCTTGTTCCTCGCACAACGGAGCGGTGGGTTGCTGACAGAGAGGGAATGACACCAGCGTTGCGGGGTCTTTCCGGCTGCGGCAAGTTCCTGCCGCCCAAGGGCAGAGCACGTAGCACTGTGGAGCAACCCGGTTGGCGCAGCGGACCATGCCAGCGGATCATCGCCTGTGCCGCGAGTGATCACGTGAGGACCGCGGGTGCTGCGCGCGGACCCGGTTTACCTACCCGACGAAGTGAAAACGTTATCAAACCGCAGCTGTTGCGCACGGACGCGGTGCAAGCACTGACTACACTATCCACCCCTTGCACGACACCATCACATATTGAAAGGACATCATCATGAAGGACGATCTGCATAACTATATTCGCCCCGGCATCATTCACTTCATGGCCTACCCCTTCGCCAGCTCAGGAGATGGCCCTATCGCGGAGTCTGTGGAACGCATCGTCAACGATGACTTCTTCGAGGCCATCGAGATTACGCGGATCAATGGTGCGAAGGAACGGGCCGCAGTGAAGAAGCTGATTGACACCGCCGGCATGGCCGTCGGCTTCGGAGCTCAACCCTACATTCTGAAGCAGGGGCTGAACCTCTCGGATTTCGATGAGGAGAAGCGTCTGCATACAGTCGAGGTGCTCAAGGGCGCCGTCGATCAGGCCTATGAGATGGGTGCGAAAAAGTTCGGTTTTCTCTCCGGGCCCAAGCCGAAGAACAAGAAGGACACAGATGAGGCCCTGGAACGGCTGGCCCAATCGATTATCGAAATCGGCCGTTACGCCAAGTCGAAGGGCGACATCCTCCTTTCGCTGGAGACTTTCGACGACTCCACGGAGAAGTTCGCGCTTATCGGTACCAATCGACTCGGCGTCGAACTGGCACGAGAGGTTCGCAAGGCGATACCGGACTTCGGACTCATGGTTGATCTGTCGCATCTGCCCATGCAGGGCGAGACGGTGAAGGAGGCCATGACGGTGACGGCCGAATACCTCAACCATGCGCATATCGGCACGTGCGTGATTTCCGATCCGGAGGATCCCGCCTATGGTGATAAGCACCCCTACTTCTCCCATCCGAAGTCGGAATGCCATGTGCCGGAGGTGCGCGAATTCCTGGCTGGACTCTTCGACATCGGGTACCTGCGGGAGGACGCCCCGGAGCGCAATATCGTCTCCTTCGAGGTTCAGCCGCTCGGCGACGAGAAGGTTGACGGTGTTATCGCCGATGCTAAGCGCGTGCTACGTGAGGCGTGGCGCCTGCTTTGATCGGCCCTGGCTGAGCGAACCATGCACCCGCACAAGCGGCAGAGGGCCGGAATGAACAAGGGAAGAAGCCTAGCTTTCCGCCCACGCAAGCGGCGGAGCCACCTGCAGTGGGGAACCGTCACCGCTGGTTTTCGCCCGTGTGGGCGGAGAAGGAAGCCAAGCAATCGGTCGTACTCGGTATCCGGCCTAGCTGAGGGCCGGATACCGGAGCCCGGCGGTGGGAGGCAGGCCGAACCTATGAAACAACACTAACCATTCAAGCTGCTAAAGAAATGAGTGAAGACTAATGCCCCGTATGCGCGTCGTCGACGCAATCGTTGAGATCTTACAGAAGGAGGGATGTACCCAGGCTTTCGGTGTTCCAGGAGCGGCCATCAACGGTCTTTATTCCGGCATGGAGAGAAATGGGAATATCCGCCACATCCTCGCCCGCCACCCCGAGGCTGCCGCCCATATGGCAGAGGGCTATACCCGGACAAAACCCGGTAATATCGGCGTGGCACTGGCGACATCCGGCCCGGGAGGTACCGACCTAATAACAGGTATGTACTCGGCCTGGGCGGACTCGATTCCAATCCTGTGTATCACGGGTCAAGCCGCGCGGCCCATGTTGCATAAGGAGGAGTTCCAAGGCGTTGATATTGCGTCAATCGCCGCGCCGGTAACGAAGATGGCCGTCACCATTTTGGAGGCGGCACAGGTTCCCGGCACCTTCGCGAAGGCTTTCCAGCTCATGCGAACCGGCCGACGTGGTCCGGTACTGATCGACCTGCCGGCCGATCTGCAGGTTGAGGAGATCGACTTCGATATCGACGCCTACGAGCCCCTGCCGATTGCGGTGCCGCAGATGTCCCGCACCCAGGCCGATCATATCCTCGACATGATTGACGCGGCTGATCATCCTATTCTGCTGGCTGGAGGCGGAATACTCAATGCTGGCGGTGAGAAGGAGTTTGTGGAGCTGGCGGAATATCTAGGTATTCCGGTGATTTCGACACTGATGGGATGGGGCAGCATTCCGGATAATCACCGCCTGGCGCAGGGCATGGCCGGATTCCAGACCTCGCAGCGCTACGCCAACGCATCCTTCCTCGAATCGGATCTAGTCATTGGATTCGGCAACCGGTGGGCGGCCCGCGCCGTCGGCAATCTGGATGTGTACAGGGCGGGGCGGAAGTTCGTTCATATCGATATCGAACCGACGCAGATCGGGCGGGTCTTCCCGCCGGAGTACTGGTCGGTATCGGATGCGAAGGTGGCGGCCGAGGTGCTATTGGGGGCAGCCCGCGAGCGCTATGGTGCCTCTCCGGCTCAGCGTTATGAGCAGTGGGTGGCGGAATGCAACGAGCGGAAGGCAACTATGCTCCGCAAGACGCATTTCGACAACGTACCGCTGAAGCCGCAGCGCGTGTACGAGGAGATGTGCCGTGCATTCGGACCGGAGACCAGGTATGTCACCACCATTGGTCTCAGTCAGATCGCCGCCGCGCAAATGCTGCACGTGTTCAAGCCGCGGCATTGGATTAACGCCGGCCAGGCCGGCCCGCTGGGCTGGACGATTCCGGCGGCCATTGGCGCGGTGACGGCCGATCCTACGACGCCGGTGGTGGCGCTTTCGGGCGACTATGACTTCCAATTCCTTATCGAGGAGTTGGCCGCCGCGGCACAGCACGAGGTCCCGTGGGTGCACGTGGTGGTCAACAACGCCTACCTTGGTCTGATCCGCCAGTCGCAGCGCGGTTTCAATATGGAATACCAGGTGTCACTGGCATATAAGAACATCAACGTTCCTGAGACCGATGGCTACGGGGTGGATCATATCGGCGTTGTCGAATCCCTGGGATGCAAGGCGATCCGCGTGCGCACGCCCGAAGAACTGGCCGAAGCTCTGCCACGTGCCCGCGCCATGGCGGAAACCTTCCGCGTGCCGGTTGTCGTCGAGTGCATCGAAGAGCGTGTGACGAATATTTCCATGGGCACGGCGCTGGATTCGATGACCGAGTTCGAGCCGCTGGCAGAGGACCTGCCGGTGGACGCACCAACTGCGCTGGCGTTCCGGGACGATTTCGCAGGTCCGGCTGATCCTGGAAGTCGCAGCGACGGCGCGGGCCTGGTCGATTTTGGAAGTGCGACCGGTGACCAGAGCCTGGTCGATCCTGGAAGTGCGCGTGGTGATGGTACCGCAGACAACTGACGGGCCCAGGTACGCGGTCTGTTCCTTCGGAGGAACGATCGCCATGACCGGCGATGACGGTGTAGCGCCGGCGCTCGACGGCGACGATCTGGTCGCCGCTGTTCCGGCGCTGGCCGACATTGGTCGGATGGAGTGCCGCGCGGTGGCGAACGTGGGTTCGCCCTCGGTCTCCTTCGACATGTTGCTGGAGGGCCTTGCTTGGGCGCACCGCATGGTCGACGACGGCGCCGCCGGGGTTATCGTCACCCACGGCACCGACACGATGGAGGAAAGCGCCTATCTGCTCGACCTTCTCTGGGATCGTCCGGAGCCCTTGGTGGTGACAGGCGCTATGCGTTCGCCGGAGGAGCCGGGAGCGGACGGCCCTGCCAACCTGCTCGATGCCGCCATTGTGGCGGCGTCTTGGCAGGCGTGCGGGGCAGGGGTCCTCGTCGTGATGAACGGTGAGGTCCACCGGGCGGTGACCGTGACGAAGACGCATTCCTTCGCCATGGATGCTTTTGCAAGTCCGTGGATGGGGGCACTTGGACGCGTGGTGGAAGGGGCATTCGAACCCGTCACTCGGCCGGATGGGCCGTGCCCGGCGGCGCTGCCGATTCCGGAACGCGTCGTCAACGTGCCGATTGTCTACCCCGGAATGGGGTGCGATGGGACGGTGCTGCGTGCCTTGCTGGCCACGGAGGATTGCCCGGGGATTGTCATTGCGGGCATGGGGGCCGGGCATGTGCCCGAGTCCTATCTTGATGCGGTAGACGAAGCCGTAAGCCGCGGCATCCCACTGGTGATGACCACGCGCACGTGCGGAGGCCGCACCGGGCGTACAACTTACGCCTATCCGGGTGCGGAAATCGATCTGGAGCGCAGAGGCGTGATCTTCGCCGGCATGCTCCAACCACTAAAAGCTCGGATTCTGCTGGGCGTTCTGCTGGGGCTGGGCGAATCCGGGCAGACCATCGCCGAACAGTTCGAGAGGAGAGGTTATTTGCTGTAATGCCGCCGGGCGGCCCCACATCTTGGGTGGATGTCGGCACCCAGGCCGACATTGGCACTCGGGTGGAAGTCGGCATCCGGGCCGGGTATCGCTCGCATAAGGGTGGGTCAACGCCCGCTGAGGGTCAATGCTCGCGGTCACCGCCCGCGTGAGGGTCAACGCCTTCACAGGGGCGGATGCCGACGCAAAGGTCGGATGGCCCTCACCCGGACCGCCGTGGGCGCCATCGGGGTCAATCCGGACGTTCGGGGAGGCGCGGCAATATCCCGGGCAGGTGCGGAAACCCGGGCGGTTCCGGGAAACCGGCCAGGTGCGGAGATAAGTGCCCCGAGTGGGCCCGGCCACACACGAGGTGCTGCAGAGCGGGGCACGGGTCGTATGCCTGGCCACGCATGCGGCCGGTGCCTGACCACATATGAGCCCGGTGTCTGACAACGCATGCGGCCGTCCGAAAGAAATGCCACCAGTCCCTCCCATCGGAAGGACCTCAACAACGATGTTAGGAGAACAATTATGAGAGCCGAAAGCGTCAGCTATGACGAACTACGAGCCGGTGATAAAGACGGGCGACTATTTAACGAGGACCTCGCCCCGGCTCTTCCTGATGACCGAAAATGGTCCAGCTATTCACTGTTTTCACTGTGGATGAATGATGCACATAATGCCTCGAATTACACCTTTGCGGCAGCGCTATTCATCGGCACGGGAACGCTTATGGGTATGACACCTCTGGCGATAGTGATCGGGGTGCTTATCGCGACATTCATCATCTTCGTCGCATGTTGCGTATCCGGAATCATGGGCTATGAGACGGGCGCCCCCTATCCAGTGGTATCGCGTGTAACGTGGGGAATCTGGGGAGCCAACTTCCCGGCAATGGTACGCGGTATCGTCGCTATCGCCTGGTATGGGATTCAGACCTACCTGGCGTCTATATCACTCGAACTATTGATGATGCGAGTTTTCCCCTCCATGTTGGGGTGGAATGCGAGCTTCCTTGGCTTGCGTGCATCGGGCTGGCTGGCATTCCTTATCTTGTCAGCTGTTCAGTTGGTCATCGTGTGGCGTGGCATGGAGGCGGTGCGGCACTTCCAGGGGGCCGCAGGTCCGATTATCTGGGTGATTATGATCGGCCTTGGTGTGTGGATGCTGTACCAGGCCGACTGGAACTTCAGCTGGACCACGAATGCCGACGGCGTATCTCCCGCTCTCGGCCAGCAGACGTACCAGATTTTCGTGACGGTGGGTCTGACGATCGGCACCCTTGCGACTCTTATGCTCAACTTCGCGGACTTCGCAAGATATGCGCCGACGAAGCGCTCCGTCGTCGTCGGCAATGTTCTTGGCCTGCCATTGAACTGGACGGCTTTTGCGCTGACGGCAGTTCTCTGTTCCGCAACTGCCATCCAGGTGTACGGGGAAGCATTCGAGGATCCGGGTGATTTGCTGGCCCATATTGACAATGACTTCATGTTCTATGTGGTCTCCTTGGCCTTTATCGTGGCGACGATCGGTGTGAATATCGTGGCGAATTTCGTCTCCGCCGCATTCGACCTCTCGAACCTGAATCCGAAGCGCATCTCCTTCCGTATTGGAGGAATTGCTGCGGTAGTACTCTCGATCATTGTCACGCCGTGGAACCTGTACGGAAGTCCGACTGCTATCACCTATTTCCTCGGGTCTTTAGGCGCGCTGCTCGGCCCGTTCTTCGGAATTTTGGTGCTCGACTATTACTACTACAAGCGCTCGCGGGTGGATCTGCGCGACCTGTATTCGCCTGACAAGAGTGGCAAATACTACTACCAGCACGGTTTGAATATGAATGCGGTGTGGGCGTTCATTCCCTCCGCTGTCGTGGCACTATGCATCGCATTACTGCCGGTGCATTTCTGCCAGGTGTTGGCACCGTTCTCCTGGTTCATCGCCGCGCCATTGGGGGCTTTGTGCTATTGGGCGATTCATGCTTTGCGGGGGCAGAAGGCAGATGCGCCGCTGACTGCCGAGGAGCGAGCGCGCGAGTAGCAAGAACGAGCGCGCTAGTAGTAAGAAACGAGCGCGCTAGTAGTAAGAACTGAGCGCGCTAGTAGTAAGAACTGAGCCGCGATGGATTGGCGACGGCGAATGTTCACAGTAAGGCGCAATATACCTGGGCAGCCCGACCTCGGGGCGGCGGGCGGGCCCGCATAGGATCCGGTTCTTGGGATAGGCACGTCCGGCTTTAGGCGGCGCCGGACTGCGAAATGGTCAGTGCTGGATCCACGGGTGTGGCGGTTCTGGGGAGGGCCGCCACACCCCTACTGGGAGGGAGTTGATCGGCAGTGTGGGCAGTGGGGTCGAGGAGCCGACACCATGACCACTGATAACAGGAGCCCATTGGTCGCGTGGGGAGTGGGGTGCGATTTCTGGATTGGAGAGTCCGTCGGCAGTGTGGGCAGTGGGGTGCAATCCTCTCTGCTCCCTTGGCAGGGGAACCCGTCAGCTGCGCGGAGAATGCAGGTACGGTCCACGCTTGATTGCCACTTGTGGGGCAGAACCTGTTACCCGCGCGGGGGACGCGGAGGGCGAATCAGTCGCGGGAGCGACAGCTACGGGAATCTGTTACCGGCGTGGGGAACGCGGAGGCATCTGAGGGTTCACTCAGTGGGTGATTTACCGGGGTGGCGGCCTTGCTGGGGGTGAGGTCTCCCAGCACTACCGATCATCTTGGGAAGCCGATATCCATTCGAAACGAGGTCAGTGTGACTACCCGGTTGGCGCGGACTGAGCTTGAATCTCATATTGTGGGAAGGTCAGGCGGAACACTTGGCGCAGGGTGGTGCTTCGTATGTTCGTTGCATCGCGCTTAGCAGGGCGGCTACTGCTTAACGGTTGAGACTCGAGACAGCGCGGGAGTGTGGCGACTGGTGCCGCGTGTCTGTACCTGTAGTCCGCGTGTGGTTCGGCCTTGCCACGCTCACAAAATCTTGGTTATTGCGCTCGTGGTATCCCAATTGTCTCGCCGGTAGAGCTCCGATTGTCTCGCCGACGACCTCCCGCGGTACATGGAGAAGCGGAATCCCCGTCGGTGAACCTCAACTTGGGGTTGAGCTTTTCTCACGGCGAGCCAGTTTGCAAAAAGTTGACCTTGATTTTGGACTTATCCACGCTTGTGGACAAGTATGGGGACGGAATCGCAAACACTTCACCCCCTTTATACACAGTTGGGGATAAAAACCTGCAAAAAAGTGGATAAATCGGGGTCTTTACACACAGGTTATCGACAGCTTATCCACCGTGTCACGGCGTGTATTAACAGGGCGAATGTGATCGGCACGATTTCGTGTCGGAGCTTGTCGGTACCCTTGTAGTGTTCCCAGCGGCGATGCCTGAAGCAGGAGGCTGCGTGGCAGATCGGTGGGGCATGGAGGCAACCCTTTGGCAAGGCTATTGGCGATGAGATCAACGGTACATCAGCCGTTGATCTGGCATTGCTTGATAGGTAGAGGCGCGATAGGGAGTTGACGCTTCACGTGGTTGGCGGTCGCTGGCTGGCGAACGCCAGGTACAGGTCATCTCCTGAGCGCGCACTGAACTATCGGCACGGCTCATGAACGGCGGTCGGCTTGGTCGAAGGGTGAAGATCCGGAGTGTCGGTTTAGGAGACGTCGGCACACCGGGTATACAAGGAGGAATGGGCATGACGACGGTGAGTGAGCAGACGCGAGTTGGCTCTTCATTCGAACGGGTTCCACCACGTAACATCGAGGCCGAAATGTCGGTACTCGGCGGCATGATGCTGTCCAAGGACGCCATTGCCGACGTCGTGGAGATCGTGAAATCTACGGATTTTTACCGCCCAGCGCACCAGGCGGTCTTTTCCGTCGTCGTGAAACTCTTCGGCGCCGGTGAGCCGGCGGATGCCGTGACGGTTGGTGCGGAACTGCAACGCACGGGCGATCTTGAGCGTGTGGGCGGTTTGCCCTACCTTCACACGCTGGTGGCGTCCGTACCCACGGCCGCTAACGCCGCGTACTACGCCCAGATCGTCCGCGAGCAAGCCCAGTTGCGTTCACTGGTGGAAGCCGGTACCCGCATCGTCCAACTCGGTTACACCACCGACGGCGCCGATGTCAAAGGCCTGATTGACATGGCCCAGGCCGAAGTTTATTCCATCACCGAGGATCGTGCCACCAACGAGTACATGACGCTGGAGGAAATCGTTCCCGGCCTGTACGACGAGCTGGAGAGCAATGAGAACCGCGATGGAGGCCTGCAGGGCATTCCCACCGGATTCGTGGAATTGGACAACAAGCTCAACGGCTTGCGTGGCGGGCAGATGATCATCGTTGCCGCCCGTCCGGGTGCGGGTAAATCAACGCTCGCCATGGACATTTGCCGTAGCGCGGCCATTGCCAATGGTCTTCCCACGGTGTACTTCTCGCTGGAAATGAACCGTAATGAACTGTCGATGCGTGTGCTGGCGGCTGAGGCAAAGGTGTTCCTTGACCGCATGATTAAAGGCGAGATGACTCCGGAGGACTGGCAGTCGGTGGCACGCACGCTCGACCGTATCTCGCAAAAGCCATTGATCGTGGACGATTCACCTAATCTGACGCTTACGGAGATCCGGGCCAAGTGTCGGCGTATGAAGCAGCAGCATGACATCCAGCTGATTGTTATCGACTACCTGCAGCTCCTCAGTTCAGGCGCGCGGGCGGTGGAATCGCGGCAGCAGGAAGTCTCGGAGTTTTCGCGCTCTATCAAGTTGTTGGCAAAGGAACTGGATGTGCCGATTATTGCGGTCGCCCAGCTCAACCGAGACTCGGAGAAACGTAACGATAAGCGTCCGCAAGTGGCTGATTTGCGTGAGTCTGGCTCTCTGGAGCAAGACGCCGACGTCGTACTGCTCATCCACCGGGAGGATATGTACGACCGAGACTCGGCGAAGGCCGGCATGGCCGAGATCATTATCGGCAAGCAGCGCTCCGGACCGACGGGAACGCTTGAGTTGGCCTTCCAGGGCCATTACGCGCGATTCGCCGAGCTGGCGCAGTAGAAGCGCGTTTTCGCATGCGCGGTTATACCGTGGCGCGGTGCGGAAGGTAGTTGGTTAGGCTGCGGCGGCCAGATCTGCTTTAGTCGCAGATGCGTCGGACCGAAAGGTACCCGATGAGCGTCTGAACGGTGTCAGTCTGGATTGATTCATTTCGAGCAGTGGCGGAATTATGCGGACTAGCGCACCTGCCTGGGCTGCACCGTTCTTGTTTGGATGCTAATGGAACATAGCGGATGTAAGTGGCTGCTCGGTGCGGGTATGCGGCTCGGATCCGGACTGGCAGTTCGGTTGGGTTTGTCTTGAAGGTGACCCGTCCCCGTTGCTATTGCGCGTTGTGTGGCACAACACGTGCCTGCCTCATGCCCCTGGACCCGTCCCCGTTGCTATTGCGCGTTGTCCTGGTCTCGATGCTAGTGGAGATTCTGATCGCTTGTGAAGAGCACGAGCGCTCGCATCGGCGCCCGTCGGGGTGATCGATCACGATATGCTCCTTTACGCTTTGGTACGTGAAATCGAATGCGGCGCGTACTTCTTTGGGTTGGCGGCTGTGCGCCGCAGTAGTCGCCTCGCGACATCGCCATAGAGCAGTTCCCAGGATAATGACAGCCAGACCGATCATCACTGGCTGCGGGAGGTGATTCGCGAGAAATCCGAGCAGCTGCTCTGTATTCACGGTGATGTTCATTTCAACTCTCTCGGTGTCATGCAGGCGATGGGTGCCATATGACCCATCGGTGCTGGGTGGCCGCGTATTCAACTCGGCGGGAGGGTAACGCCCTCTTGAATGGAGTAGTGTGCGGGGCCGTCGATAACGCCGGACTCGCAGCGATTGGCGGCAAACAGACAACCCACTTCTGAAACAGACAAGTCACTTCCGCGGTCTGGGATGGGAGCGCCGCGTTTTTCTGGGGTTGTTCGGATCGGGGCACCTCTGCGGCCGGAGATAGGGTGTTTGAGTCGGTCAACTCAACGTGCCTGGTGCCTCCGGGGCGTGGCATGAGTGGAGGCTGTCCAAATCCCGTCCAAACGGAGGTAAAGTGGAATTGCTCCATTTAAGGAATGGCGGAATCATGCGGATTTGAGGCGATGGCTGTTTGGCGAGCTCATCGTTTGGACGGGATTTTGACACTGTCCCCTCGAATCCCTACCGTCAGGGCCCCGCACGATGGGCAAACAGCAGAAAAGGCGTGGGGTGTTGGCTCGCGTGCTGCACTAATACGACGAAGGTCGGACCGGCCGCTCAGTGTGCGACAACCGCGAACGCGGGGGAGGAGCAACTGCCAATCGGGCGGGCCACTCAGCTGGCGCAACTCGGCGCGGGTGCGTGGTCGTGTGGTTTGCGGAGGCGGAACTAGAAAATGCGCCTGGGAGTGGGGGATATCTGCTGTGCGTTGGACGACGCAAAGACATATCCCAAGCGGTCGCGGCCGGAGATGAGGGTGTCAATGCCGGTGAACTCACCATGCCTGGTGCCTCCGGCTCACTCAGTATGAGACAAGATGCTAGTTCGCACGTTGCGCCAATGCCAGTCAATTGCCTGCCGCACCACGGCGCCTACCCTTTTTGTTCTCGCAGCAAGAGTGTGCCGGGAAGCGCCGCCGCAATCTGCGCCTCTAACGCGGCGAAGTACTCATTCTGCGCGTCAAGTGCTTCAATCCAGCGCCGTTGGCAGGCGCCGGTGGCGCATGCGTATTCGCGTTCTCGCGCTAGACGCTGCCGGTAACCGGCAATGAAACTGAGCTGCTCATTGAGTTCCATTCCGAGAAAGTCCACGTATTGCAGAGTGTCATAAACACGGTAGGCGCCAAAGCGGTCAACGTTATCGCAGTCGCCGACCGAGCGGGCAAGTACGCTCGGCTCCTCAGAGTAGTCAATGGCGCCGGTGTAATCGGGGGACTGCGGTGGGTAGTTCCATCGCCCGTCCGTGTGCATGGCAATCCCCTGACATATCTCGTCAATAAGAGCGGGGTGCGCCCCCTGCTCTGCAAGGAAACGCCGGGCTAATTTTGCGCCAGCGCGACCATGGTCGACATGCCAGGCGGGATCGAATTTGCCGACATCATGCAGAACACATGCCAGTTCTAAGGTATCTGCATCCATGCCCGCTTCTTCCGCAACGGCTCGCCCGATTGCTGCGACCCGCAGACAGTGCTGGAAGCGATAGCGCTGCTGAGCAGCGGCGACGTCGCGCGTGCTCAGGTGCTCGTGTACGAATCGGACGGCCGCAGCGAAATAGGGTGATGTCATCGGGGTTCCTTCCCAGAATGCGAGTGGCGATATAGCGACTGATACGAAACAGAGGTGTGCGCGGGCCGCCCTAGTCGTACATTGATCCACCCGCTGAGCCGGGTGACTAGATGAGCTGCGGGTAGCTTCGCCGCCGCAATGAAGGCCCACGACCCCGCTTCCCAGAAAAGGGCGTGTGGAACCCTGCCCGGGGAAACATGTGCTCCGCGCATGACCGGCCGAAAACCGGCGCGCCGAGCCAGGAACTGAGCCCGTGCCACATGCGGCCACGAGGTGACAATAACGGCCGGCAACTTCCGCTGAGCAGTGAATCCGACAGGAGGGGCAGTTGCGAGCGAAGGGCTGACACCTCTGCCCGCAGAACCGGGATCTACAGGCCGGTCGCCGCCGGAGCCAGTGGGTCGCGTACCGCCGGAGCCAGTGGGTCGCGTACCGCCGGAGCCAGTGGGTCGCGTACCGACCTGGCTCACCGACTCAGCACTCACCGAGCCCGTCGGCCATGTACCGTCCGAGGCTGAGGGTTTAGCACCGACGAGGCCCACAGGCTCAGTACCGCCGGACTTCGTCGGTCGCGTGGCACTCTGCCTTCTAGGCGGGGCGCTTACCGCAGTCGTGCCCGCATGATGAGCCCGGTCGTCATGATCGGCCATATGCATGCCGGAGGTGACGTCGAGGAGAATACGCTGCGCATTCATCAGGTTCTCCTCGGTGGAATGCGAGGCATCTTCTACAAGCAACAGATCCTCCGGAATGCCGCGATCAGCGAGCCAACGCGCCATCACAACCGATTCCGGCTCGAGTTCGTCCTGTCCTTGCCCGCCACAGCACAGAACATAGGCGGTGATTCCGGCGTTGCGTGCCCTTTCGAACTCGACCAGCGCGGTTTCTAATCGGAAGCGCAGCGTCCGCGTGGGGTCATGACCGATCGTACGGCACCCGAGTACGACAATGACGGGCACGGCGGCGCGATTGCCGTCCTGCCCGTCATATGCCACTATCCTGCCTGTCATCGCGATCAGTCGCGCGGCGTATACGCACCTTGCCAGACGGTGTCGAATGGTGTGTTGGCGCTTACGCGCGCTTCGATGCCAGCGGTCACCATGTTCTTTGCCGTCTGTACGGCAGCGTGGATGTCCTGGCCCTTTGCCAGCTCCGCGGTGATCGCGGCGGCAAGGGTGCAACCGGCACCGGAGACCCGCTCCTGCCCGATCTTCGGCACCTTGAAGGGGGTAATCTCTTCGCCGTCCCACAGAACGTCCACGGCATCCGGACCGGGGAAGTCGATTCCGCCCTTGACGACGACGTAGCGCGGCCCCTGGTCGGAGATACGCTTTGCCGCCTCACCAAGATCTTCGACCGTGGCCAGCTCTTCCATGCCTGACAAGGTCAGTGCTTCGAAGTGATTCGGCGTGGCGACGGTGGCCAACGGCAAGATCTTGGCGCGCAGCGCCATATCCGTATCGAGCGCGGCTCCCGGTTCTTGGCCCTTGCAGATGAGGACGGGATCCACCACGATATTTCGCCACTGCTGTGACGCAAGGCCTTCCGCTACGGAGTCGATGGTGTCCGGATGTCCGAGCATGCCGATCTTGACCGTGTCGACGGCCTGCGCAGCGAGAGTGGCCTCGATCTGGTCGCGGATTACCTGCGGATCAACCGGAACGAAGCGATGAGCCCAGTCATGTGCGGGGTCGAAGGAGACGATACAGGTCAATGTGCCCATTCCGTAAACGCCGAGTTGTTGGAACGTTTTCAGATCGACTTGGAAACCGGCTCCGCCGGTTGCTTCCGACCCTGCAATTGTGTACGCAAAGTCAACCATGATTCTCCTCTTTCTGTTTTCGGGATCGCGTATGGTCCAACCGAATGCTGGCACCGAAGGTGCTGGCGCCGAGCTGGCAACCAGCTCATACCGGTTCATACGGTACCGCTCGCGGCAACATGTGGCACCGGACGGGTGCGTCATGCGTGGCGATCCTGACTGGGATTCTAGTTAATACTTGTGCCCGGAGTCTCCTCCGGGCACAAGTTGGACAAGATAAGCGAATCTGTGCCTACTTGTCGCCAATGGAGCCCTTGACGCGCTCCATGGTGTCTGGATGCATTCCCGTGCGGCCCAATTCGCCGCGATCCAGGCTACTGATCTGTTCGACTTCATCCACGGTCAGTTCGATCATCGCCGCGGCAAGGTTCTCTTCGAGCCGCTCGCGATGTACAGACTTCGGGAAGATGATATGCCCTTTGGCAAGATGCCACGCCAGTACGGCTTGTGCGGCCGTACAGTTGTGGTTCTTCGCAACACTTGCCACGCCGGGCTCGTCGGCCACCATTCCGCGTACAAGCGGTGCCCAGGCCTCGACCGCGATTCTGTTTTCGCGGCAGAACTCGGCAATCACCTGGTTCTGGAAATACGGGTGCAGTTCGATTTGATCGACGGCGGGAACCGTCTCCGAGCCTTCGACAATCGTCTCAAGGTGATGGCGTTGAAAGTTGGAAACGCCGATTGACCGCGCACGCCCGTCGGCCGCAAACTCCTCCAAGGTCTTCCAAGTGGAAAGATAATCGCCGTCGTACTGATTGGGCAGTGGCCAGTGGATGAGGAAGAGATCCACGTAGTCGGTTCCCAGCTTCTCCAGTGATTCCGCAAAGGACCGCCGCGCGTCTGCCGACTCGTGGTTCGGGTTATCCAGCTTCGTCGTGATGAAGATTTCTTCTCGCGGCACGCCTGATTTTGCGATCCCGCGGCCGACGGCGGCTTCATTTCCGTACATTTGGGCGGTATCAATGTGCCGGTAGCCGAGTTCTAAGGCGGTGGCGACGGCGTGTTCGGCGTCGTCGCCAAGCATCTTGTACGTTCCGAGGCCCAGCTGGGGTATGCGCTGGCCGGTGTTGAGTGGAATGGTTGGAACGGTCATAACGCTGTCCTCTTTTCTGCTTGGAACCGGCTCTTGCAGGGTGCGAGAACCGGGTGTTGCTGAAAGTTCAGAAGCGAGTCTTGTGCAGGTTCAGAACTGGCTGTAGTCGAAGGTTGCCGGATCGCCGGTCTGGCGAAGACCGGCCTCCAAGCCGTCGATCACGGCGATGTTCTCCTGCGTCAGTGTCACGTTGGCGGATTCCAGATTCTCCGCCATGCGCTCGCGGTGCACGGACTTCGGGATAATGATCCGGCCCTTGGCCAGGTGCCATGCCAAAATTGCCTGTGCCGGGGTGCAACCACGCTCGGCGGCCACTTGTTCAACCACGGGATTGCTCAGGTCAACGCCGCGGCCGATCGGGGAGTACGCCTCGATGGCCATTCCCGCAGCCTTGGATGCCTCCTCAATCTCCCGTTGTTGCAGCGAGGGGTGGCATTCGAACTGGTTGATCATCGGACGCACCTCGCAATGCGCGAGGAGGTCTTCAATATGCTCCGGCAGGAAGTTGGCGACGCCGATCGCCTTGGCACGTCCGGAGGCGTAGATTTCCTCCAGCGCCTTCCACGTCTCGTTGTACAGGCCCCATTTCGCCACTGGCCAGTGAATAAGGTATAGGTCCACGTAGTCCAGGCCGAGCCGTTCCAGAGAGGCATCGAAGGCAGCGAGAGCCTTATCATGGCCTTGATTGCCGTTTTGCAGTTTGGTTGTTACGAAGAGTTCTTCGCGTGGTACGCCGCAGGACCGAATGCCCGCGCCCATCTCCACCTCGTTCTGATAGGCGGCGGCGCCGTCTAGGTGCCGGTAGCCGAGTTCGACGGCCTCTTCAACGGTTCGTTGTGCTTGGTCTGCCGGAACTTCCCAGAATCCGACGCCGATTGTAGGAATTGAAACACCATTGCTGAAAGTCACGTGAGTACTCATAGCTACATTCTGCCTTCTTCTGAACTACTATGCGACTACTATCCGATCACTGATAGAGCAAATGGGGTGTGCGCGAGTGGCGTACCGCACGGTACTAGGACTTAAAGTACAGGTTACCTGCGCGTAAGCATGCCAAAGCCGCATGGGCGCAGTTGGCGCCGAGTAGACTGGAATAGACCTCAGACAGTGCTGTCGGGGCTGTTCGCGAGAGGACGCGGGGCATGGTGACGGTTCGTCAGCCTGCAGTGGCGGGCTTGTTTTATCCGCATGACGCACAAGAGTGCCGTGCGAGTGTAAGAGAATGCCTGGATTTCGCGCGCCAGAACTCGTGCTTGTTGGCGGCGCCCCCGCATGCGATTATTGCCCCGCATGCGGGTTACGTCTATTCAGGCCTGGTGGCAGGCTTGGCATACCGTCAGTTGGAACCATTGCGTGGTCAGGTGACCCGCGCGGTGGTGATGGGCCCGGCTCATCGTGTGCCAGTGCGGGGCATTGCCTGCAGCGAGGCTGACGCGATGGCGACGCCGCTGGGAGTGATGCCGGTTGCCCGCGAGGCGGAGCAGGAAGTTGCGCGGTGTCTGCCGCAGCTCGTTCCCGATTCGCTCGTACATGCGCAGGAGCATTCGGTAGAGGTTCATCTACCGTTTTTGCAGGAAGTTCTGGGCGATATCGAGGTTATTCCGCTTGTAGCCGGCGATGTCAGTATTGATGATGTCGCAGCGGTGTGGGACGCGTTCTGGGGTGACGACGAGACGGTTGTAGTGGCCAGCTCCGACCTGTCCCATTACCACTCTTACGCGCAGGCGCAGCGGATTGACCGAGGCACCATCGGGCAGATCCTTGACGGCGACTGCGCTATCAATCATTTCCAGGCATGCGGTGCCACGCCGATGAACGGTTTGCTGCTGGCGGCGCAACGCCGGGGTCTAATGCCCCGCTTGCTCGGCATGTGCAATTCCGGAGACGTCGCACCGGACCGCTCGCGAGTGGTTGGCTACGCGGCTCTTGCACTAGTTGGCGACGCGTACGACGACGTCGTACTGGACGTTGAAGCGCAGGTGCCGGAGGTGAAGGTGCAGTCGTCGAACTCAGGTACGCCTGTGCCTGGGCTGGATGCGCGGGCGCTGGACGCGGATACACCAGTGCAGGAGAGGAACCCACCTGCGCGCAAGTCCAACATGCAGGTCGTAGACGCGAACGCTCCGGCACCGGGTACGGAAGGCGACGCGTCTTTCCAGAGGAACACGGAAGGTGAGAATAATGACTGACACAATTGCCACCGGTTTCGATGGTGCTGTTCTTGTTCGTTTGGCGCGGGAAGAGATCGAGAGCTGGCTGAGTCTGGACGAGTCGGCCGTCGCTCGCGGGAGGGCAGAGAGGGCGTATGGCGGAGTGCCCTCCAGGGCCGTTCACAGGACTACCTCCGCTAGCGACCGGAGCAATGCGGGAAGTGTGAACTCTGTGCGCGATGGTACGCGTTCCGAGCCCGCTTCACGTTCCATCGCCGACAGCGTGGACTCCGTGCGCGATGGTACGCATGATTCCGTCAAGGTTAAGGCTTCTGGTGCTCTGGTGGACTCCGTGCGCGATGGTACGCATCGCGGGCAGAACGATCAGGCGGCGGAAACGGCGAAGAATGCATGCGGCGTCGACGTCGAAACAGACGCCGAAACAGGTGACCGGGAGGCGAAGGACGTGGAGCTTATGCGGTTGTACCCCCGGCTGGCCGAGCCGGGTGCGACTTTCGTTTCTTTGCACAAGGGTACGGAGTTGCGCGGGTGTATTGGGTCGCTGGTTGCCCACCAAAGCCTCTTGGGTGATGTGCGACGCAACGCCTTTATGGCGGCCTTCAGCGACCCGCGTTTTCCTCCGCTGCAGCCCGACGAATTGGCCGATCTGCACATTGAAGTCTCGCTACTATCACCCCCGGAACGCATGCTCTTCCTTGACCGGCTCGATCTTGAGGAGCAGTTGCGGCCCGGCGTGGATGGGCTGATCTTGGAGTTTGCGCGCCATCGAGGCACCTTTCTCCCCCAGGTGTGGGATCAGCTGCCATCGCCCCGTGATTTTGTTGATCACCTGCTTGTAAAGGCTGGGCTACCGCCATCGTTTTGGGCGCCGGAGATTGCGGTGTCACGCTACACGGTGACGGCATGGAGTGAGGAGCCGGTAGGAGGGGCCTGATGCACGGCGCGGAGCGACAAGGCGGGGCAGACGACGCCACGATGCCAAGCACGCAGACCGCATCCGCCGGTGTCGTCGCCCGATATGGGCACCAAGTGGGTGATCGGGTTCAGTGCGACCTTTGCCCACGCGAGTGCCGCATTGCAGATGGTCAGCGGGGCTTTTGCTTCGTCCGCATGAACCGAGGCGGCGAACTCATTCTCGACACCTACGGACGTTCGTCGGGATTCTGCCTGGATCCGGTGGAGAAGAAGCCACTGAACCATTTCCTTCCCGGCACCGCCATCCTCTCCTTCGGAACAGCAGGGTGCAATCTTGGTTGCAAATACTGCCAGAACTGGGATATTTCCAAGTCGCGAGAAGTTGATCGGCTCGTGGACGAGGCGGGGCCGGAGGAGATTGCCGAGGCCGCGCTGGCCTGCGGTGCCCGCGCCGTCGCATTCACGTACAACGATCCGACGATTTTCACCGAATATGCCGTTGACGTGGCGGCGGCCTGCCATGAGCGCGGTATCGCCGCCGTCGCCGTCTCCGCCGGATACATACAAGGTGACGCCCGCCGCGATCTATTCCGCGCAGTGGATGCAGCGAATATCGACCTAAAGTCTTTTTCGGAGGAGTTCTACCGGAGGATCACTGGCGGGCGGCTGGGGACCGTGCTGGAGACTCTGGAGTTCATTGCCCATGAGACGGCTTGTTGGCTGGAAATCACGACCCTGGTGATTCCCGGTTACAACGACGGCGACGCTGAGTTGGAGGCGCTCAGCGGATGGATAGTGGAGCATCTGGGCTCGGATGTTCCGGTGCATTTTTCGGCCTTCCATCCGGACTTTCGTATGCTGGATGTGCCACGCACTCCGCCGGAAACCCTCACCCGGGCGCGCAAGATCGCTCGGGGTGCAGGGTTGCGCTACGTCTATACCGGTAACGTGCATGATCGGGAGGGAGACACGACGCGCTGCCCGGGATGTAACGCCGCACTGATTGAGCGTGATTGGTTCGCTATCGGTAGCTATCGGTTACGTGTTTCGGATCAGCGGCGCGAATCTGGTGCGTTGCGCGGCACGGGAGCGGGAGTGTGCCCGCAGTGCGGCGAGGAGATTCCGGGCGTGTTTGATCCGGCGGGCGCAGGGGAGTTTGGTCCGCGACGCGTGCCGGTGTGGCTTGGTGCGAGGTGAAAGGACGGAATGCGCGTATCCTAGGGCGGCAAGTCGGGCGGATACGCGGCTTGCGGCGCACCGGAACGGAATCCGCGTGTGCAAGGGAGGCAACCTCCCACATCCTGAACGACACTACTGCCCGCACGGAATCCGCGTATGCTAGCGCGGCAACTTCCCCCGACGGCCGGAGTGACTCTTCATCAGGTGAGGGGTGTGCGGATCAGGTAAGGGGTGTGGTCTCGGGTAAGGGGTATCCGTCAGTTCAGAAGGTTGGGGTTGATGTTGAAACCGTCTTCTGGTTCGAAGCAGAAGGTGGCGAATCCGCCCTCGCCATCAGCGCCGGAGGAGCTGTTGGAGGGTGACGTATCGATGAGTGTGAACGTGCCGACGCCGTCGTGGGTGACGGATTGCCCAAGTTGGAGTTCTTCGTGGATGCCGGTCGACCTGTCTCCGCCGAGGATGGAGGCACGCCTGTTGCCATCTTCGGCTGTGACGCCATGTACGGTGTAACTCGGCCCGTCTGCTTCTGCGCTCAGCCGCAGGTTTGTTGTTTCTTGGATGGTGATGATGGTGCCGTTGTCGCAGTTGAGTTTGTCGGCGGGGATGGTGACCGGCGTGGTTGTTGGCGTGGTGGGCGTCGGTGAGGTGGGCGTGGTGGTACGAGTTGGCGTGGTACGAGTTGGCGTGGTGGGAGCCGGTGAGGTGGGGTGAACCTCGGTCGTCTGCATGCCACAGCCGGACAGTGCAAGGAATAAACAACCAACAACCAAGGCGGCGGGGTAGTGTGAGCGGGTCATAATCTCTCCTTCCGAGTGTTGTGGTGATCTCCTGAGCTATGTGGGTGACTGGCACATATTTGATGCCAGGTCAGCAGTGCCGGGAAGCTGTCAACTGCGCAGTTTCGGATTGACCTGGAAACCAGGTGCAGGCACGAAACTGAAGGTGGCGTAGTTACCCTGCCCGGGCCGCAGCGGCATCTTTGCCACGGGCGTGACATCGATCAAGGTGAAGGTACCGACTCCTGGGTGTGTTACAGACTCTCCTAGCCATAGCTTTTGGTGGATGCCGGTCGATCTGTCCCCTCCGAGTAGGGTCGCCTGCATAATGCCGTCCTTTATCATTACGCCGTGAACTGTGTAACTGGGGCTGTCGTAACCGATGCCGAGCCTGAGATTTGCTGTTTCTTGGATCGTAATAACGATGCCATCATTGGTAGGCATGGAATCTCCTTTGCAAGTCTGATAAGAACAGAAGGATGGGCTGCTGCGCCGTTGTGTAGAACGTCGCGCGATTGCGCGTTTACGGTATTTCGCCCACTTCGACTCCACCGTAGTAATAGCTGAAGTCTTCCCATGACATGGTGAAGGTACCGCCAACCCCCACTCCGGAAGGAGTCCTGTTAGATCCGTGCGGATTGCGGAGGGTAACACCGTTTTCGTCCGCACCGACGACTGCGTATTCGTGTGAACCGTAGATGATGATCGTCTGCGTGGAGCCATCGGGGAGTTGGACACTTGCTTGGGCTGTCCCGTCCTTGTCAAAGTGTTCTCGAGGTGCCGAAGCGGTCTCCGCGGTTGCCGGACGATGCTGAGAAATGGCGCCAATGATCTCCCGCCGCTGGGATTCGCTGTAGTCCCCGTCTCCATCAATCCTGCCGGCGCTGCTACCTGTCACATCTTGTAGCGCTTCCTGCCCCCAACCTCCACTAATACCGCCATCTGATCCATCCAAAGTGCCGCCCGGGTGAAGCTGCCCATAGGCGGACTCAAAGATCGATATGACAGAAGGCGATCCGTCGAGGCCGGTGGCGCCATGTGCGTACACGTCGGTGACAAGAACGGTCTGTTTCGCCTTTTCGTCCGGGTGGAGTGGGTCGTCGTATACCGTAACCAGGTACCCATCCTGCTTGCCGTTCTCGTCGTAATGGGGAGAGATACACGAGCGAAGCCAATCCTGCCCCTCGTCGTACTGCATTACTGCCATTAGGGCGGAGAGGTAGTAGCAGTCGCCGATCGATCCCTGCTGGACGTTGTTGAAGTTGAGATTCTCCAACTCCCTATTGATACGCTCGATGTCCTCCTCGGTCAGTTCTTCGCTCGCGCCAACATTGGTGCCATTGCTGCGGCGGTTCACGGGCTCGAGGTCCAGAGAGTTACGCAATTCTGCCGCACAGACCTCGGCGGCCTCCTTCGCTTGTGAGACGCGGTCCGCGTATTCCTGCGTGATCATCTTGGCGGGGCGGATCAGGGCAGGAAGTACCGCCGCTTTATCGGGTGCGGCGTCATACTGCGAGTCAAGTTTGAGCAGTTCATCGTGTAGTTCCTCGACACGATCTTCGTGGGTTCGCAGTGTCCAGGCGTAGCGGAGGAGCGACTTGCTGCCGTCCTCCGTGCCGTCGGCGAGGACGCAAATATCGTGAATCTGTCCGCGAATCGACTCCTGGTACGCGTCCGCCGATGCTCCGCTCCAACTCGGAGTCATTGAGCGCGAGGATCTAAGACTGGTTTCCGCTTCTGCGGTCCTGCTGGCTGAGTGTTGCACCATATCGGCGTACTCAAAAACGGCCTGGGAGTGACCGGGCATATCACCAATCAAATTGCTGAAGATAGTCATAGTGAGTGGCTCTCGTGTCGGGGATCTATCTGCGAAGCGGGATGGGAGAGTGCCTATTCGTACTTGTCCTGGTGTTTGAACAGCTTATCCCAAGAGAACGTATGCGCTGGGGTGGCGGGGACGTACGCGGGATCAGTAGGCAAGTGCTGGGCATACCAAGCCTGTGCGACATCCTCGTCGGTCTGACCGACGAATTGTGCGGTGAATTGCACTCCATCGGCATTGTTTTGGCACCAGTCTGCGCAATCGGTGCGCCGCGTTTCTTCGTTCGAAGAGAACTCGGCCGCGGTCTCCGCCAGAACCGTAGAGCCAAAGGCGTTTGCCCCAGGGGCGGTGAGAGTGGGTTGTGATTCAAGTGAATCGCCAATTCTAAGAAGGCGTGAATGCAGATTATCCATTTCGGAGGGGTCGAGCCGTATGTCTCCCACGGTGATGTCTCCTACGACTGGTCGTTGGTGAACAGGTACGCAGTCAGCTTAACAGTCTCGTCGGAATTGCGCTAGGATAAGTGCCCGCGACGCCGGGATCCAGCCAGGCGAGGCAGCCTCGTCCGCGTCGCGCGAAGGGGCAGCGGATGTTGACCTGTTCGGCTTGCGTGGCCAGGGCGCCTCGTCCGTATTGCGCAAGCGGCAGCGCTACGGTGCGCGGCTTGTAGAGTGGAGCGCGGCGGTGGGGTTCGCCAGGATTCAGAGTTTTGCCTGGTACTTCGAATCGTGCCGCATTGGTACGCTGTTGGTCGGGTCAACGCCTTTTCCAATGGGGGTCGTCGATTCGGGCGTTATGTTGTCTGCTCCCGTCGGATTCCTGCGTTGCCAATCAAACAACACGCATCGGACTTATCCCCCTTCTGCCTGACAAGCGCGCTGTGGATCGGGTTCTTGCCCTAACTGGTCGGTGCGTTACGTGCTGTACCCGTGATCCGACCGTCAGCTCGCTACGTTGCCGGCCAGGACGCTTGTCGGCTCGAACTGTGCCGCAGCGGGTTGGAATGTCAAAATCCCGTCCAAACGAAGCAAGACTGGATCGGTTCAATATAAGAACTGGCGGAATCATGCGGATTTCTCGATTCGACGAGACCGACTGCCTCTCGTTTGGACGGGATTTGGACAGCTTGGTGCTCCGTACGCCAACAACCGCTGCTCGCGCAAGGCTCGATCATCGGGGCGTAGTAGTCCGGTCCGCCATCCCGGCCCGAAGCAGAAGACCATGGGGCTGAGAGCCCGTAGCTGACACCGACACGGCTTCGCAGGCCTGATCGTGGGGCATAGTGGTCGCCGTGTCCACATCCCGGCCCGAAGCTTCGACCTGAGGTCAAGACCATGAGCCTGAGAGTCCGAAGCTGAGACCATGGGAATGAGAACCTGAAGCATAAGACCACTCAGCGAGAACCCGGAGCTTCTCCCCTGAGGTCAAGACCATGGGTCCAAGAGTCCGAGCCCAAAATCTAAAACCGTCAGGCTAAAACCGTCACGCATCACCCGCGCCGTGCGGGTAGCCTGGTCGCATGGATATGGCGACGTACCGGCTGGAGGGGCATACCCTCAACGAGTATTGGATTGAGGTTCCGCTCGACTATTTTGGTGCAGCGCAGAGCCTATCGGACGATGCGACGGGGCGTTCGGGTGAGGGCTTACCGGACACCATCAACGTGTTTGCTCGCGAGTATGTGCGCGACGGCCATGAGGCCGACCCGCGGCTGGTTTTCTTCCAGGGAGGGCCGGGGTCAGCGGCGCCTCGCATGGCCCCCATCAATTCCTGGCTGAGCACCGCTTTGGACCATTTCCGGGTGGTCCTCCTCGATGAACGCGGTACCGGCAACTCCTACCCCTTGGAGGCCAACGCGATCACTGCGGTGGGACGCCCGGAGGCGCAGGCCGCCCTCCTTGCCTGTTTCCGGCAGGATTCCATCGTGCAGGACGCCGAACGGCTCCGGGAAGCCCTGCAAGGTGACGAGCCGTGGGCCGCGTTGGGGCAGAGTTTCGGAGGATTTACGGTCACCTGTTATCTTTCGCAAGCGCCCAAGGGCCTTTCGGAGGCTTTCATCACCGCCGGTCTGCCGTCCACGCATTTGCACGCCGACGCCGTCTACCGGTACACCTACCCGCAAACAGCGGTGCGTAACCAGGAGTTCTTCGCCCGATACCCGGCCGACGAAGAAACCGCGTGGTACATCGCTCGGCATTTGGCCGATGTGGAGGAAGTGCTTCCCACTGGGGAGCGGCTCACCCCTGCTCGGTTCCGCCAGCTCGGCCTGTACCTGGGATATTCCTACGGCCCGGACAGCCTGCACTTCCTTCTGGAAGACCCTGTGTGGTTCCATCGCGGTGAGCGGCGTCTTCGCCCGCAGTTTCTCGCCCGCGCCGGGCAGAATCTCTCTATGGCGAGCCATCCGCTCTACGCGGTGTTGCAGGAGTCCATTTACGCGCAGGCCTCCACAGGCTCGACGGCGTGGAGCGCGCAGCGGGTGCGGGGAGGGTTTCCCGAATTCCGTCTTCCAGACCTCTCAGCCGGTAGCGAGGGAGAAAAGGAGCTGCGTGCCGAGGGCCACGGCTTCCGGTTCACCGGCGAGCATATGTATCCCTGGCAGTTCGAGCAGGACCCGGCACTGACCGGGCTGGAAGCTGCGACTGAGCTTCTCGCCCTGAAACGTGACTGGCCGGAACTCTATTCGCGCGAGGTGCTGGCGGAGAACACGGTTCCTGCGGCTGCTTGGATATACGTGGACGACATGTTCGTGCCTTTTGATCTCTCCCGGGAAACCGCACGTGAAATCCGTGGATTGAAGCCGCTGATGACCAATGACTTCCACCACGACGGCCTGCGCACCGGCGGACCACAGATGATCGAACGCCTTCTACGAGCGGTACGCAGCTAGGGGAGAGTGGTTGCTGGGACAGCCAGCAATGGAGCAGACAACATTGTTGCGGGTGCTCGCGGGTAACAGTGCGTACCAGCACGCGTCGATCAGGCTCTTCAACACATCGACTGGATGCGCAGCTAGGGGGAGAAAACCGGGACCGGAGTGGGCAGGTCCCGGTTTTCTCCGTGCTGTTCGACCAGCTTCGACGAACCACTGCCCGTATCTGCCCGGCGGGCTCCCGCGCTGATCGCCCCGCCGTGCTACTGCTCGACGAGCTTCGAGTACAAATCCTCGTAGCGTTCGCGCGCGGCGGCGTAATGTGCTCCATGCTCCGCGCGGGGCTCAAAGGTGGCTCCGGTGGTGGGATCCGCTCGCTCCACGTCGGGGGCGAGAGTATCAAGTGCCAGGAGAGCCGTGCCGTGCAAGGTGGCGCGCTTGATCGTTACGGGGAGCACGGGAAGCTGCAACATATCGGCAAGAATCGCGAGCCAGGTGGGATGCGCCTGCATGGCACGACCGGACATGCGAATCTCGCCCGGGCGGCCGGAGACTTCGGCCAGTTGATCGAAAACGCGTGCATAGGACTGGCAAACGCCTTCCATCACGCCGCGTGCCAACTTCGGCCCCTGCGCGTCGAAGGTGATGCCGGTAATGGCGGCCTGTGCGCGGGCGGCCCAGCCGGTGGAACGTTCACCGGTGAAGTACGGCAGCACATGCGGAGTGTCACCACTGGGCTCCCGGGTGAACACCTCATCAAGAGTCGTCTTCTTGAGCCGCAGAGTTTCCTCCATCCAGGTGACGGCACGGCCGACGTCGTTCAACGCTCCACCCAGAATCGCCTTCTCGCGCGATACGCGGTAGGCCCACAGGCCGCTTGGAATGTATTCCGGAATGCCATTGACAATGACGCGCATTGCTCCCGATGTCGCCGCGCTTGCGGCCATCGTGCGCGAATCCGGTGCACCGGCGCCGATATTGGAGACGAGGCCATCCGGTACCACCGGGAACCAGCGCGCGCCGACCAGTCCGGGCCATTCGGCGCTCGCCTTGCCGTGGAGATCCTCAAGCGGCTGGTCGGGGTCGCGGATTTCACCCAGCTGCTCCACCTGCACCCCGCAATGGTTCAGCAGTTCGCCATCCCACTGCCCGGTGTGCCGATCAAGGAGGCCTGTCCATGCCGCTGCGGAGGTGCCGATCGCCGTCGTTCCCAGAAGCTGGAGCCAGATGTACTCGCCGAGAGCCATCCAGCGGTGGACGCGCCCGAACAAGGTGGGATCCGTTTGCCGCAACCAGGTTAGGCGGGGTGCCAGGTAAGAGGAGTGGAAACGCGTACCGGTACGTTGCTGAATCTGGCCTTCATCAAAGGTGGAACGCAGCTCCTGCACTTGGTCTGCGCAGCGTCCGTCGGCATAGGTGTAGCACGGTGTGATGGCGTCTCCGCGCTCATCGACACCCACCAGATTGGCGGAAAATGTATCGATGGCGACCCCGGCGATACGGCCGGCGAGTTTGGGGCGGGCTGCGAAGTCGAGGATCTGACGGCACTCGGTGACGATCTGGTCGGCGTCGATAATCGACGTCCCATCCGAGGATGTGGTGAAGGTGTGCGCGAAGCGCGCCTTTGTATCATCGATCGGAAGGCCGCGCGCGTCATACAGACAACCGCGAGACGCGGTGGAACCAATATCAATGGCGAGAACGAAGGGCTCTTGCGCGTTCTTCAGTTTGGTCCGAAATCCCTGGGCCATGGTTGTGCCTTTCCGTGCTTCGCTGCGCGTCCGAGTTAGCAGTTTAGGGTTAAGTCTAACCTGATTGGCCGCTGTAAGCTACAGCACTGCTTCGACGACGCCGGAGAGCACCGGGCCCCTGTGACGCTGCGGCGTCGACTAGTTGTTTAGCTGGTTGGGGGGCGGGGATGGACCAGGTCCCTGTGACGCTGCGGCGTCGTTCTCGGCAGCGACCTCAGCCGCACAAGGCGGATACGTCACGGTATACCCGTTGCAGGTGTGCGCGGCGGCGATCAGCGGAGGATGCCACCTGACCGAGATTCACCCAGTCGCGCTTGGCAATGCCGAGCTGTTTCATGGAAGCACCGAGGAATACTTTGCCTACGGCATTGCCGCATATGAGCCGCAGGTAGAACGTAGGCGAGGTCGAGGTAGTGAATACCTTGACTCGGCGAATATGCCCGAGCTTGCCCTTGACTCCCCGCCCGGTGGACTCGTATGCCCACTTCTGCTTCATGACCTTTTCTACGAAGCCTTTGATGATTGATGGCACGTCGCTCCACCAGATCGGCGAGATGAACACCAAAGCGCTCGCCTTCTCGATGAGTCCCTGATACTGAGTCACCAAAGGATCCAGGGTTCGCCCCTGAGAGAAGAGGGCGAGCTCCTCCGCAGAGTAACGTGGATCAAAGCCGTCGGCGTACAGGTCGATAACGTTGTAATCCGCGTGTTTTTCCTCCAGAGCGCGCACGGCTTCATCCAAAACGGCATGCGCGAACGACTGCGGGTAGGGGTGGGCGTAGACGACGAGGATGTTGTCCATCATTCTCCTTCTTTCATTGTGAGTAATGCGTTGAGTGTGCGGGCAAGAAAATCGGGGTTGTGATGCGCTGCGCCGCTGGCGACCAGCTTCGAGTAGCCCTGGATAGCGGACCACACGGCAAGGAAGACCTGCTGCCGCAGTTTATCCGGGCCCTCCGGCAGCAGAAGGTCTATGGCTTCCTGGACGGCGGAGAGGAACGGGAAGGCGGCGGTTTGCGAAGTGGTGTCGCGCAATGCCTCCAGCGAGAACGGACTGAAAAGGAGGAAGTCGAGTAGATGCGGGTGATGGACGGCGGTGTCGACAATCTGTTCGGCAGCGTTGAGGAGCACGCCATTTGGATCGGCATCTGCGTCTGGCGGGAGTGCGTGTTGCATGCGATGCGCGGCTTCAATCTGCATGCGATGCGAGACTTCGGTCAGCGCTGCCTGGAGTAGCTCCTCCTTTCCGGCGAAGTGACTGTAGATGGCAGGTGTGGAGACTGAACAGGCGCGGGTGACGGCTGCCAGCTCCACGTGGGACCAGCCGACTTCGTCAATGATCTCAATGCAGGCGCTCACCAGCCGGTCTGCGGTGTTTTGCGACGACGTGCTGGGGCGCATGAGTGCGTCGGTGGTAGGTCCACTTGATCGACGTCGTGCTTGGTTTGACGAGCGTGCTGTTGTCATGCGACGAGCTTAATTTGATTAAGCTGTGATTGTCAAGCGAAAGCCGCTATGAGGCGTCTCTACTAGTCGGTGCCAAGTAGGTGGGCGCGGGCGGCGTCGTCGTCCTCGGCACGCAGGCGTGGCACTGAAGTATTCTCGGGATTGAAGCCGGTCTTCCCGGCATAATAGGCGCGAATGCGATCCATATCGGCGCTGACGTCACCGGTGATCGTAACGTTGCCGCCCCAGCCGTATTCGCGCTTCTTCCGGTTGATGAAGCCAAACTGAACGGGGAAGCCGGTCTCGAGCGCGATCCGGTAGAAGCCGGACTTCCAGTAAGGCTGCGGCGAGCGGGTGCCCTTCGGGGCGATGATGAGGGTGAATGTATCGCTGGCTGCCGCTTCTTTTACGATTTCTCCGACGACGCCGTGGTGACCGGATCGGTTCACGGAGATCCCGCCGACCCAGCGCACAATACGGCCAATGACCGGGGCGCGCATGGCCGAGTCCTTCACAAGGAACTTATACGGTCGGTTGATCCGCCAGAACGCCATAACCATGAAAAAGCCGTCCCAGTTGGACGTATGCGGAGCACCAATCACAATGGCCTGCGGCGGGATGTCCTCGTGCACGAAGGTCCAACGGGAAAAACGCATATACGTGGCGGCAATGGCGCTTTTCAGGCTCATACGGCTCCTCGGGTCCGGTGTTGGCAATGACAACCGCACTGCCGCTCGAAGGGCCCGCCCTCCAAGCAACAGTGGCGTACTGCTCTGATTCTATGCGAGAGCGCGACCGCGAGGGATTTGTGCCACTTACAGCAGGAAGGAGAATGCCGGCGAATTCGGTTCCAGCTTTTCGATATGCAGCGGCGACTTCTCCATGCGTCTTAACAGCTCGCTGATACTCGCTGGATCCTCAATCTCGATTCCGACCAGTGCCGGCCCGGTTTCCCGGTTGTTCTTCTTGGTGTATTCAAACAGGACGATATCTTCGCCATCGGAGAGAACGTCGTCGAGAAAATGCCGCAGTGCGCCGGGCTCCTGCGGGAAGGTGACCAGGAAATAGTGCCGCAAACCCTCGTAGACGCTGGAGCGCTCCACGATGTCGTCGTAGCGCGAGACGTCGTTATTGCCCCCGGAGATGATGCAGGCGACCGGTCCGTCCGGTAGGTCCGGCAAGAAGCGCGAGACGGCGGTAGTGGCCAGGGCACCGGAAGGCTCGGCGATGATACCTTCCACCTGATAAAGCTCGAGCATCTCCGTGCAGATAGCCCCTTCGGGTACGGCGATGACCTCGTCTACCATGTCGCGGGCAATCTGGTAAGGAATATCGCCGACGCGCGCAACCGCCGTACCGTCGGCGAAGGCATCTATTTCCGGCAGGGTGACCGGGCCGCCCTTTTCCAGTGCTGCTCGCATTGACGCAGCACCTTCCGGTTCAACACCGATGATGCGTACGTCGGGGTGGAATGTGCGCAGCCAGATCGCGGTTCCCGCCAGTAGTCCACCACCGCCGACGGGTACGACGACGCCGACTGGCAATTCACTCGCCTGTTCAAAGATCTCTTTGACAACGGTTCCCTGCCCGGCGATGGTGCGGGGGTCGTCGAAGGGATGAATGTAGGTGGCCCCGGTTTGTGCGGCGTAGGTCATGGCGGCGTCGGAGGCCTGATCAAAGGTGCCGCCGCCAATGACCTGCTCGATCCACTGCCCGCCGATATCGCTGATGCGGGCGCGCTTCTGCCGTGGCGTCGTCGATGGTAGGAAGACCTTGCCATGGATGCGTAACTGGCGGCAGGCGAAGGCTACGCCTTGCGCATGGTTGCCGGCCGAGGCGCAGACGACGCCGACGGCCCGCTCCTCCCCAGTGAGAGAAGAGATGAAATTGTAGGCGCCGCGCACCTTGTAGGAGCGACCGACCTGTACGTCTTCGCGTTTGAGAAGTACGGGCTGGTGCCGTTGCCCGGACAGGCGCAGGGAGAGGTCGAGAGGAGTCCTTCGGACCGTGGTCCCGAGAGTCTGTGCGGCGACGACGACGTCAACCCCGGAGGGCAGCTGTTCCGATGCGCTGGTCATGGCTTCTAGTGTGCCGTGTTTGCCAGCCCTGAAGCCAACTGTGCTCAGTTGGGCGGTGAGGCGAGTCGCGTGTAGGCGGGTTGAAAACCACCTGTGGTGGCAACGGGTGTGGTTACGTGCGGAGGGCTACGACCGGTGCGCGGAAGGGGCTGCGCCTGGTGCGGCTGGGGTGTGGATGGTGCGGAGGCGGTGCGGCTGGGGTGTGGATGGTGCGGAGGCGGTGCGGCTGGGGTGTGGATGGTGCGGAGGCGGTGCGGCTGGGGTGTGGATGGTGCGAAGGGGGTGTGCGGATGTGCCCACGGCTGCGACGTCGTGCGAAGGGATACGCGGAGCCGCATATGCTAGTGCTATGAGCGACAACCCGGACGTGGATCAGTTGGAATTCGAGTTTGAACGCAAGTTTTTTGTGCGGGAGATTCCGGCCGAAGTTCTGGAGCACGGATCGCGGCAAGTAATTGTTCAGGCGTACCTATTCGCCGAGGATGGCTACGCGGTGCGGGTACGCATTGCCTTTCCGGGTCGGCAGGTTGATCTGCCGTCCTTCAACGATGCGCTTGACTTCTGTGGCGCCTATGAGCGGCGGCTGCTGGAGAAGCTGTTGCGCACCGATGGTGAGGCTGCGGCTGCGACTATTGCTGTTAAGTCGCCGACGGTCGCGGGCGAGCGCTATGAAATGGAAACGGAGCTGGACCTCGACGTGGCCACCCAAATCCTGCGCCGGGCGCCCAATATGATCCTCAAGAACCGCCTCTCACTCTGGTACGACGAAGACGGGTGGGAGTTCGACGTGTTCGGTGGGCAGAACGAAGGTTTGATCGTCGCTGAGTGTGAGCGCTTGGCACCCGTGGTTGGCCTACGGATTCCGGAGTTTTGTGTGACAGAGGTGTCCGATGATCTGCGCTTCACCAACGACTATCTATCCAAGGAACCTTGGCGGCAGTGGGGTGGCATGTATATGACGGAACTGGCCGCGCGTGGCCCGCATTTCATGGACTTGCCCGGTCCACAGGAGGGGACGGACCGCCACGGATAGCCCAAGCGTTATCGTGATCAACTTGCGCACTCCACAGGATGGTACGGAGTCCGGTCCACAGGATGGTACGGACTTCGCATGAGGGCGCGAATTGAGCAGGCTGTGCGTGATTTTGTGCTTGACCGCCTTCCTGCCAGGATGAGCCTTGCCGTTTCCTGCCTGGATGGATGGCCGACGAAGGTCATGCGGGCGCAATGTTGCCAGTTTTACCCTTTCTACCCGGGTGAAGGCTGCGTGAGGAGCCAGGGCTGTTATGCGCGGCGTAGTTGGAGATTGGCTCAGGTGCGGGCTCTGCGTAGTGAGCCTTGTAGGAGTGACGGTTGAGGCTATGAGAGGGCGTGAAGGTGTGGAGGGCTTGACGTTGTGAAGGCTTGAGGCTCCGAAGTACTGGGTTGGACGCCGGACAGCGGAGCTCCGGCAGCCACGCCGTGGAGGTCCAGAAAGGGGAAGTGATGAACATCACGCGGCTGTTTATGATAGCTGAGAGCGGAATTTTGCGGGTTCTCGGCCGGTCTAGCGGGCGGTCGTGGTGCAGAACTGGCGATATTCCGCCATTTCAGCGAAGGAATTTGGAAACAAAACTGTTACCGAATTGATTCGTGCCGCATTGGAAAATTCTCTGCGGGCAGGTCTATGATAGAGACACAGCGCCGGGAGGTGCTGGATGAAGCGACAGTCGGCTTGGGTCGAAAGTTGCACAAGAAAATAGGGCTTGCGCCGCCTACGTGGTGCGCGCACGGTAAGGAACTTCCGTCCCAGCTGAGGTGAGCGGGTGGGAAAAGGGACCCTTACCCTTCCGCTGGGTGGTACGGGAATGCTGCTGTCGTCCTGTACCACCCAGCTTTATATTCTCTGTCGGCGATGTTTACGCCTGCTGCGGGCGGGCCCCCGCTGCTGGGGGTGGGCCCAGCCTTTGGACTGAGGGCCGACGGGTAGGTTGTGGCCCGCTGCGTAGACCGTAACCCGCCGCGTGGCTGAAGATCAGTGCGTCAGCCTGAAGTCTCCGGCCGTTAGGCCCTGACTTCACACCTGGCGTTCGTTTCCCGCTGCACAGATCATGACAACCAGGCCACGGACCTGCATCGCGCTGGCTATGAGCACCAGCATGGGTACGAGTATGCCATCACCAATAGCCACAGTCGTTGATCGCACGGTCGGGGCGACGCGATTTGCTCAGGTGACTTGCACATGCCGCCGCGTGCCGCAGCATCTACTATCGTCCGCCGACACAAAGAGTCTGCGGGCCTAATGTTCCGCAACCAGAGTCTGACAGCCTTATCTGCGAACGCGCCATTGAAGACTCTTGCAGTAGAAGAGTGGAGGAAGTCAAAATCCCGTCTATTCGATTGACGTTGTCGCACACGACCTTGCGGTTGACGAGCGGCGGGTGTCAAAATCCCGTCCAAACGATGAGTTCGGCAAACACCGATCTCTTCAAATCCGCACGATTCCGCCATTCCTTAAATTGAGAGACTCCACTTTACCTCCGTTTGGACGGGATTTTGACACGACCCCGCAATTGCCCCGACAGGACTTCTGGTATTGGCCGGTGCAACGTTGGTTTCCATGAGCGCCAGCGTTGCAGGCAGATTGCAGCACCACAACCGACCCTCCGCCATCGCTTTCCATGACCGCCATGGCTGCCGCCCCTGAACTGGTCGCTAGGGTGGTCAGCGGAGCTCAGTTCCTCTCCGCTAGGGCTGCCAGGCAGCGGGGAGTGGGATGGCAGGAGCCAAGAAGTGTCGGGTTTTCAAGAAACTCCGCGAAAAACACGACACTTCTCGACAAAGGCGACACTTCTTAGGCGGGTGTCCAGGCTCATCGGGTCTTTTGATCAGTGGTCGAGGTCGGCCAGCTTGATCGGAACATTCGCGACGGCGTTGGCAATAGGAGTTGCACCGTCACGGAACGGGATCACGCGGCCGATACTGCTCGGCTCTGCCAGCACTGCGGCAATGACTGCGGCCACATTCGCTCGCGACGTCGGCGCGGACGACTCGCCCTCCACGCGCCCGACATCAATCTGCCCGGTTGGTTCATCGAGGGTGAGAAGTCCGGGCCCGACAATCGTCCAATCCAACCCCGAGGCGGCGAGATGACGGTCGGCGTCGAGCTTCGCCATCGCGTATGCGCGCAGTGGGTGGTCGGGAGCGACGGGGTTATCTCCGTGCGAGCCGGCCCAGGACACCATGACATAGCGGGAAACGCCCGCTGCCAGCGCCGCGTTGATCGAGCGAATGGCCGCTTCGCGGTCTACGGCATTTGTGCGCGTGGGGCCGCCCTTCCCGGCGGCGCCCGCCGACCAGACAATTGCGTCGGCGCCGGTGAAGGCGGCCGCAAGCTCGTCCTCATCGGCGTCCTCGACGGACAGTACGACGGGTGCGGCGCCCGCTGCGGTGACGTCGCCGCTCTGGCTCTCGTCGCGGATCAGTGAGACGACGTCGTCGCCTCGTGCGGCCAAGAGGGGTGCAAGCAGCAGGGCGACTTTGCCGTGGCCGCCGATGATAATGATGCGGGACATAGAAGACCTTCTTCCCGTTCTGGCGACGATCACGACTTTGCCAGAACATGCGGATGGTTTGCGACTTGCGGAATATTCTCGTCCGCACGGGGAGTGATGTCTGTAATCGAGGTCATATTCCTGGCTGAAGGCGGTCACCATGCCGCGTGCCGCTCCGGTGCAAGCGCCGAGGGCAATGCGGGAAACGTGTAGTGCGAATGCGGGGGTGCGAAGCACGATGCGGGAAGGATGATGCGGTGCCGCCAAGGTGAAGTGCGACGTGAGAAGCATGAGGTATGGCGTCGCCAACGTGCAGTGCTCTGCGGGAAGTGTGTTGTCACAAACGTGGAGCGCGATGCCGCCAACGTGTAGTGCGAATGCGGGGGTGCGAAGCACGATGCGGGAAGGATGATGCGGTGCCGCCAAGGTGAAGTGCGACGTGAGAAGCATGTATGTTGGCGATGAAAAGATGCGGCCATTTGAAAGGACCTCCCTACGCCATGAGCCAGCAGTTACCATCGTCTGCGATCCATCCGCTTGCGCCGGAGTTCATCTCAGCGGCTGCGCTGTATTCGGCGCCGATTGATGTTGACAGCGCCGTGGCGCGGTTGCCGCAGCTTTGGAATGTCGACATCACGCCGCACTGGGAGGAAATCCCCGCCTCGGAGACCTCGCCTGGGGGCCGCTTGCTGCACTTCGATGTGGACGGAGTGACGAGCATGCTCTCAGTTATTCCGCGCCCGCTGGAGGTGGAGCGAGGCCGACTTCCGGAGCATTCCTTCTACCTGGCAATTACGCTTTATGCCCCCTTGCTGGGAGAGCAGGCAGGCTCATCGCACGAGGCGAATGATCTGAGTAATGCTTCGACGCCGCAGCAACAGGACGTGGGCTTGCGACGTCGTGCCCGCATGGTTGCCGCACACACTATGCTCACGCAACTATCCGACGCGTTGATGCGGGAGCCTGCCGCCGTCGGTGTGTACCGCACCGAACTGGGAGTGGTGCATCCAACGGAGATGATCACCTCACTGGCGGAGCTCCTTACCCAAGGGCGTGCGCCACTTCCTTTGTGGGTTGGCGTGCGGACGTTTCACCCTGACCTCACTCACGGGCGCACACTCGGCTTGCCGATGTTTGGGCATCTCGATCTCGAAATCATGGACTCCACTCGCAGCGAAGAAGATGTGTACGAACTGTTGGCCAATGTGGCTGACTATATCGTGGTCGGTGATAGCTATCTGCTGCCCGGCCAAACGGTGGGTTTCCGCGACGGCGAGGAACTGGCACTGACGCAGGCGACTAGTCCAGCCGATCAGATGCCGGTGGTGCGAATTGCGTTTTAGTGCTCTTGGCTCGGTAGGCCTTTACCCAGCATGCGAGTACGCAGCCGGTGTGAGAGCCCCAGCATTGGGGCGAATGCGTGCCGTCGGCGGGAGCACACGGTGGATACGGGAGCGCTCAGCGGACGGGGGGAGTACCCGGCGGGCATGAAAGTGCTTGGGAGACACAAGAGCACTGCGCGTCTGTAGGAGCGAGGTGTCTGTGAAGTACTAGACGATATGGAGCACTCTTCCATGTGAACGCGCTTATCTGCTCTACATGAGCGTACTCATCTTGTAGGCAGGTGTGCCTTCCGGACCCACAAGTACTTTTCCCGATGGGGCGTCGGGATGGAGGATAGGGGTGCGGTCCTGCTAGCGGGCACTTTGGATCAAGGAGACGCCGCGCAGGTCAACGCTGTCATGCCGTCTGCCGTCACCTGCACCGCTCGCGTCACCCGCGCCGCCAGGTTCACCCTCGCCTCCGAGTAGTTCAACGCCGGTGACAACACGCCCCTGAGCCTGAGGGGGAACAGAGAAACGAAGTGTGGCAACGGTGTAATCGCCATTGTCTTCCGCAGTCCGCAAGTCGCTGAGTGCCTTCTCCGAGCCCAACGGCGACAGGGGGAGCCGCGAACCGTCTTCCATGACCAATACGACTTGCAGAGGGGTGTGCGTCAGCTCGTCACTACGACTCCCGGTTGGTGCCAGGTGAAGATGTACTTCCTGCACATCTGATGCCTGAATCGACAATCGGGCGCCACCGCCGCGCGGAAGGCTGATACGCGCCGTCGTCGAGCGCATGGATTGCACTCCGCTCTCGGGGTCGGGGCAGCGATCAGGGTATTGATTCGGGTCCATGCTGGCGTAGGTCCGGCAAAGCTTCACCTGCCCGCCTCCAACGGCTTCGACAGCTCCGTCTGCGTTCTCTGCGGATGTCGCGGTCCAGTGGGCGGCAGCACCGGGCGCGGTCACCAACCACTGCACGGGCACGTCGGCGAGTGTTTCCGGCAGAGGAGCATCGGAGGCCGTTGGAAATGGCCCCGGCTTTCCACGTAGCGTCTGGTCCAACCACTGACTGCTGAAGCTGGTGAGTAGCGCTTCATGCGCTGCGGCATCTGGTGCTGTGTCGCCGTCGATCACGCGGTCGTCAAAATCTCGCTCGGATAAAGCGCGATTAATGTAGTTGTGGCCATATCCGGGCACTCTGACGCCGATGGCCGGGGCGGTACGCTGCTGTGTGATGTGTTCCGTGAGCCAAATGGTTCCCGCCTGCTTGACGTCGCGGTCGGCGTCGCCGTCGACGACGAGGAAAGGTACGTCTGTGGGTGGAGGAGGGCTGAAATCCGGGTCGGGTCCGTCGGGAATCACAAAGTCTCCCCCGTAGGTCATTAGGGACGTGATCGGGGTGGGAGAATCCTTCCAGGCATCAACCGTCGAATTGAACACGGCGGCTGAGCGCGAGTGCATGATGAGCGCGGTGCCACCAGGGCTGATCACGCCGCGCATGCCTGCGCCGAAGGCGGTAGTTCCGCCACTCGACGCGGTGAGAAGCTCGTCGCGCATGCGCTCAACGGTCAGGCGCCAGCCGCGGACCTGGTCATAGGGTGTGGCGGTCTCCTCCCCGGACCACAGAGGCGACAGATCTGGGATGAGCACCGCGTACCCCTGGGCCGCCAACGCCTTACCAAGGTAAATCATGCCTCGATCGGCTCGGATCTCTTCGACACCCGGGAGGCAGGGGTAGCGGAATGTCTCGTCGGCGCAGCCGAAGGTGCGCAGGTGGCTGACAATAACGAGCGGAGCGGCGGGTGCTTCTGCGTCCGGGGTCGTCCCTGTGTTGGCTGTCACCTCGATATCTGGCGTTACCAGAACGCCGCGCACGGGAGCGCGGAAGGTGTCGGCATTGCCGTGCCCACCCAAGGAGATATCGCCGAGATCGAAGTCGCGCACCACCACTCCATCGACGTGTTCTACCTGGGTTTTGGCTGGGGTGCGGTCTTTCGGAGAGTGAGGTCCGGCTTGGTCTGTGGCGGTACTCTCGCTGGGCACCGGGGGCCGGGCAGATGACGAACGCAATAGGTGGTGCAATCCCAAGGCGCAGCAGACCGCTAGCAGTGCCATGAGAGTAACGAGAAGCGTCAAGCGGCGTGGAGGCATCAGGTGCTCCTTTGGAACGACGAGTATCGAGCCTGTTTGGAAGGCAGTAATGATCAAGTCTGGCGCGATGATTACTGTGCAATCTTACGTTGAGATGTGCCTGTAGGTCCAGTCGCGTGGATGACCTGGGTTGCAAGTGGGCATGTACGGACTCCTGGGAGTTCAGGCGGTAAACGGGCACCTGTCAACCATTAGGTGTGCCTCTGGGTTCTGGCGAGTGGAGGTGCTCGGTATACTCTTTGCGGGTCGCCGCGTGAGCGGCGTTCTCCGTGTGGATCGAACCGCGGGGCGAAACACGGGCAGTTTTCGCTACGGCGTCGCCTACCGCTTGGTGGCTCCTCGGTTTGTCGGCCTATTAGTCGGATCGACCGCTTGCCGGATCTACCGCTTGTCGGTTCTTCCGAGCAGTGGCGTCTGATGGGCCGGTGCATGGCACGGGCCGAGGCCGCCGACTGGACCACGGGTCTGAGTGGCGCTGGTCGCTCCGGCTCGAACTGATTCGCCGCGCTCTGCGCCCACACGGGTTCCGGTGGTGGCAGCACCGGGCGAAGGATAACTGTATCCGGCGTATAGCCGTCAGGCGGGTATCGCGCTCGCAGGCGGCGTCGTCGACCATCCGATAAGGAAAGCATGTCTGCCACCGAAAGTCATTCAGCCGGGCGAACGCCTGTGCACGAAACATTCCCCGCCAGTGCCGCGCCGTGCGTCGGCCTATCGCATCCCGTAGATGAGGCATCTGGTCCTCGCACACAGGCCCACTATGCCGCCTCGACTCACGGCTTCTTCGACATCGTCGCCGTCTGCTTCGTCGCCTTCCTTCTACTCTCGAATATCGGCGCAACCAAACTTATAGGCGTGCACCTTGGCCCGTTAGCGCTTGTTTTCGACGGCGGCGCCATCCTCTTCCCCTTGACCTACATCCTGGGTGACGTACTCTCGGAGGTCTACGGCTTCAAGGCCGCGCGCCGCGTGATTCTTACCGGTTTCGTCGTGCAGCTCATCGCCTCCCTGACATTCTGGCTGGTGCAGATTGCGCCAGTGGGCCCCGACTACACGAGCCAGGAGGCCTTCGAGGCGGTGCTCGGCGTGGTGCCGCGTTTCGTGGCGGCCTCGATCATTGGGTACATCGCCGGTCAGCTTCTTAATTCCTACGTGCTCGTGCGCATCAAGGACCGCTTCGGCGAGAAGCGTCTGTGGGTGCGCCTGTTGACATCCACGCTGGTAGGCGAGGCGGTGGATACTATTCTGTACTGCACGATTGCGTGGGTTGGGGTGGCTGGCTTCGGCACCATCGCGAACCTGACGATCACGGGTTACGTGTACAAGGTGGGAGTCGAAGCGTTGTTCCTGCCGCTGACGTACCAGGTGGTTGGGTGGTTTAAACGGCACGAGTCGAGTTATGCAACAGGTGCTAGGAAGACTGCAGATGAGGCGGGTGCCGACGACGCAGGTAGCGGTAGTGCTGGTGGGGCCGTTGCTGCTGTGAGTAACGCCGACGAGCTCGCCCGCGTTACGGCAGGTGACAACCGCAGCAAGGTTCGTAGCGGGGTGGGGGCGAGCCCCGCGGGCGAGGTCGGCGCACGCGAACACGGTCACCTTGCGCCGCCACGCCGGGTGACCCGCGCGGGCGAGACCAGCGACATGTGCGCGGAGATGATCACTGGCGGGACCGGCGAGGATTCGATGGGCGTTGATGCGGGTCCCGGTGGACTAGACGAAAGGAACAACGGGTGAGTGAGGCGACGTCGTCGGAGAACATCGGTTTTACCGTGGGTACGCGCCTGGAGTTGGCGCGTGATGGTGCTGAAACTTCAGCGGGTGCGGGCGGGCGCGTCAGCGTTGGTGCCGCGAGGGCTCGCGGTGCAGGCGTGCGTGATACTGGTGTGCGCGGTGCAGGTATGCATGATACAGGTGTGCGCTCCACCGGCATGCAGACTGCCGCGCTGCGCTCCGGCCGCGGCGGCCGCCCACTTGGCCGCACCGGGGTTATCCACACCCCGCACGGGGATATTCGCACGCCGGCGTTCATTCCGGTGGGCACGAAGGCCACCGTCAAGGCGGTGCTACCCGAAAGCGTCGCGGCTCTCGGGGCGCAGGCCGTGCTGGCCAACGCCTACCACCTCTACCTGCAGCCCGGGTCGGATATCGTGGACGAAGCCGGCGGTCTGGCGCGCTTCATGAACTGGAGCGGGCCGACGTATACCGACTCCGGCGGTTTCCAGGTGCTATCGCTGGGATCGGGATTCAAGAAGGTGCTCTCGGAGGAGTTCTCCGGGTCGTCGCGCGCGGATTCGGACGTCGCCCCTACCAAGGAGCGGCTTGCCGACGTCGACGACGACGGCGTCTGGTTCCGCTCCCACCTGGACGGATCGCGCCATCGTTTCACCCCCGAAGTCTCCATGCGCATCCAGCATGAATTGGGTGCCGACGTCATCTTCGCCTTTGACGAGTTGACGACGCTAATGAATTCGCGTGGCTATCAGGAGGAGGCGTTAGAGCGTACGCGGCGCTGGGCGCAGCGGTGCCTGGCGGCGCATCGGGAGTTGACCGAGGCGCGAACGGGTAAACCCTACCAGCAGCTATTCGGAGTGATTCAGGGGGCGCAGTACGAGGACTTGCGGCGTAAGGCCGCGCGCGATCTGGGTGCCATGGAGATCGACGGGCAGCGCTTCGATGGCTTCGGCGTGGGCGGCGCCTTGGAGAAGGAGAATCTGGGCACGATTGTGGGCTGGGTGTGCGAGGAACTGCCGGAGGATAGAGCACGGCACCTGTTGGGGATATCCGAGCCGGACGATTTCTTCGCCGCGGTGGAGGCGGGGGCAGATACCTTCGATTGTGTCAATCCCTCGCGGGTGGCGCGCAATGCGGCGATCTATTCACCGGATGGGCGGTTTAATGTGGTCCGCGCACAGTTCCGTCGGGACTTCGAGCCGCTGGTGCCGGGATGCGAGTGTTATACCTGCACGCATTATTCGCGTGCGTACTTGCATCATGCCTTCAAGGCGAAGGAGATGATTTCCTCGACGCTGGCAACGATTCACAATGAGTACTTCACGGTGAAGTTGGTAGAAGGCATTCGCGACTCTATCGAAGGCGGATACTACGCCGAGTTCAAGGAGGAGACCCTGGGGCGGTTCTACGCCGGGCAGTGGGGGCGGAAGTAGCAGACGTTGGATGGGTATGTGACCAAATGGTACCCAAGCGGCGCCTGTGGGGAGCGGTGTAAAGCCTGTGGGGAGTGGTAGCCGCCAGGGTTCGCCATGCTGCCCGCCCTCGGTCCAGCTGGTGCTTGTGTGGAGGAGCGACGTGACTGAGGTGGCGGTCATCTGTCCAAATCCCGTCCTGACGGTGCTTGTACGGAGCGGTGCGTGACGGAATCGGGCGTTGATGTGATGGAGCTTGGTGGTGACCTGTCCAAATCCCGTCCAAACGTAAAGATACTCGCTCAGGGCGGGCGTCAAGATCCGCATGATTCCGCCATTCCTTAAAGTGAACCAGTCCAGATTAGCTCCGTTTGGACGGGATTTGGACACTGTGATGCCTGCATACGCGTGTTGATGGTGGAATGAGCATTTTGATGTTGGTTTTTGTCAATTCGGCGTCGTCTGGATAGGTTGATGTCGATATGCGCGTTGATATCAGCCCAAAAGCCTTGATGCTGGCGCGCGCATGTTGATGCTGCTTATACGCTTTGATGCTCGCGCGCTTTTATCGGCGATCATTTCTGTGGGGCATGGAGGTGGTTTACGGTAGACCTGCATTGGCGAAACGAGGAGATGGAGTTGCGGCAGCTTGTGCATGACCTCATGCCGCTAGATCCGCATTCGGATGAGTTCTCTGACGCAGATGCAGACCTTCTGGAACTCATGGGGCACGATTCTTCGACGGCCCTGCGGGTTTTGTTGATCGAACTGTATGAGGGCTGCGTTAGCGTCCCGCAAGAGCTCATGGATCGAGCATGGTATTTCTCGAAAGACTGTGCCTATCTGGAGGAAGATTGCAGAGACCTCATGTAGTCCGTTGGAAGGATCGTTTCCGCAGGCTTCGGCTGGTCGTTTTGGTCGGCTTATTGGAATCGCTTTGGCCGTGTCAATGTCTACAGACAAGTGACCTGGCGATCTGCCATATGGCACACGTGTTTACGCTCCGCAAAAGTGGAAGTCGAGGATAGTTGGTATTTTCTGCCGATTTTCCGGCATATATGCCCCGAGTGATCGGGGGAGAACTAGTTTGTATGAAGCAGGAGGTCTCATGGAAAGGATGGTGCTTCCAAGCTTCTCCGAGGTGTTCCTTGACGCAGCCGGTTGTCGTTTCTGTGGTGGTCCGCTCCGCGCATGCGGAGGCCGAGAACTTCGGGCGCATGAGACGGTAGATGTCACGACGTCCGCTCCGCGCATGCGGAGGCCGAATTTCTTCGGCTTGGTGGCGCCGGGCGCAGCCGGGTGCCGACTCGCCATGGGTGAATATACACGGACTGGGTGTGTGCGTGCATCCTGCGCAACAGCATGAGCAACCTGCGCGGTATCATCCGGCTCAGAAGCAGGGTCCTGACAGAAACCGTTAGTTAGCGCCCGCTGCAAGCTCTTTCTGCAGGTCCGCAAGATCAAGATAGCTTTCCTCCAGGTAATAGTCACCGACGGAAAGATTACGGAGATGCTGGAGGAGATCATCTGAGATGCGGATCCTGTCCTCGTAGAACTGGTCCATCAGTGACACGAGAGCAGCTGCGGGGTCTCCGTCTGCGAGCTCAAAAATGATGCCTTCCATGTCGGGACAGTAGGCAAGCATTTCACGGATAGCTGACAATATGTCCACGGCATGTCCCCTTATTCTAGCGAACCAGGCAGCCCCTGATATGTTGAGGCTACCTCGTTTCGTGCCTGCATATATGCGAAGCATGATGCCTTCGCCTGTGCCAGCACTGTGGCGAACAGCGTCACCGCGGGGAACAAGTGGGGGTGCTCCAAGCAGAGTTTCCCTAGCCAGGGTCCCACACATCCCATGGTGTCCAGCCAGTGGGGACCTTCGGCGGTCGTAAATTGACCCGTAACCTGCGGGCTGTACTCAATGGTATTCATCGTATCCGTTAGGTTAGTGTGTTGATCCGTAACTTGTGGGCTGTACGCTACTGCGTGAGACAAGCCAGGCTGCGAGGAATTTAACCGCTTCCTCGTCCGAGGCCCCGTCATCGGAGCTTAGTCATCGGGACCTTTGATGATCCGAAGCTGGGGTATTTCTCTGACTTCCCCAACTGATGGTGTGCGAGTCATCGGTGAATGGGAAGGATAGCTCGCAGGCTATGGTTGGAGACGTGTTGCATGCGAGTTCCATCTGGCGGCCCCTCGAATGCGCCCGCGCTGTGGTGGGCTGGCTTTTCAAGAACAACCGATTCTCTCACGAGGAGGGAGCCTAGGGTGTAGCTGCAGGAAGGCATCGGCATTAAAGCGGGCCACGCGCATGTCGCTCCGATGTGGCAATATACGTATAACGTTGATCTTCCCAGATTGGGATGCGGTGCAAGGATGGGAAATGAACCCAGGTGACTATGTGGCCTACTGGCGCGGTATGGAAAAACCCCGCCAGCAGCTTGTCCGTGACCTCATCCCCTACTCGCCTGAAGACCCAACTCTTCTTATTGAGCTAATCCGCGCGATTCGTGGGCTGCGCTTCAAACCATGGTCTGGGGCCTTTTGAACGCGAATGCGTACGTTCCAGAAGACTTGCTGGGCAAGATCGAAGAACATGTTGCCGGTGATCCGGAAATGGAGGAAGACTGCCGGGATCTGCGCAAGATTCACGACGAGCTTGAGCGCGAAAAGCAAAATTCATAGGGGTGCCCTCTTGTATCGTCGACGTCGTCTGAAGGAGGAGGGCGTGTCTCGATTCTTACCTGATGGGGTCATGGTGACGTTAGCCGACGATCTCGCCAACGCCTACCTGCAGGCAGGCGGAAACGAGCGGTACATTGAGATCGGTTTAGGCACTGCCAAAGACGAACCGGATGTGGCGCTCTCCTACTTCGCCGACTTCTACCTCGGAGACCGCATCCGCGTCCCCGATGACCTGCTGGCACGTTTCCACGACATCGCAGACGGCGACTATTGCTTATACTCCGACTATGAGGACCTTCTGGCACTCAACAAGGAGCTCGACACCGACGCGCAAGGTTAATTCCCCATGATCTCTTGCGCGGCCGTCACTTGGTCGTGAACCGGGCGATAAGCCTGGGTGTGCGGCGTTGTTGGCCCGGGATCCAGGCATGTGGGAGGTCGGCCGGTAAAACCACCATGCTCAACGTTGTCCAGCACCGGGATCCAGGCATGTAGCAGGGTCCGCGCTACGCGGACCGCCCACCTCCATCCCGGATTCACGCCCGCAGCAGGGTCGTCAGGCGGGTATGTGTCAAAATCCCGTCCAAACGACGCCAATCTGGATTGAGTCATTTTAAAGAATGGCGGAATCATGCGGATTTTGGCGCCGCTCAAACCTAGGAGCTCTTCGTTTGGACGGGATTTGGACATTTTGATGCTCCGGGCCAGGCTGACGACAGTGCAATTGGCTGTGCCTACCACCATGGCGGCGACCATGCTCCGGTTTGCCGAGCAACTGTGAAGCAATCCCATAGAGTTCTCACAGGCTTGAGAACGCTGGGGGCCATGGGGCGCGTGCTCCACTTGCGAGGCCCAGCACGCCCACGCTGACTCACGCCGACCCGAGTGGCGCCCGTCCCGACCCAAGCTGACTCCCGTGCTACCCGCGCTGACTCACGCCGGCTTAGCGGGTGGTGGTCACCGCGTGGGATCGAGGCGGGTTTAAGCGCGTGCGTTGCCGTGCAATAGCACCAACTACGCTCGCGCGGCGTCGATTGATTCACGCGCGGCGGCACACAGCTCGGTGATCTTCTCGAAGCGATGCGCCATGATATCTGCCTCCGGGCACACCCAGCTCCCGCCGACCGCCACGACGTAGGGGGTGCGCAGGTAGTCGCCAGCATTCCCGCTGTTCACGCCGCCGGTGGGGAGGAACAGCATGTCCGGGAACGGCCCATGCAGGGCCTTGAGTGCCTTGAGACCGCCATAAGCACCTGCCGGGAAGAACTTCACCAGTCGCAGTCCCAGGTTGCGGGCGGTGTTGATATCCGTTGGCGTCGCCGTCCCCGGCAGCACGGGCACGTCGGCATCCAAGCAGTGCGTCACGACCTCCACATCCAGTGCGGGAGACACCACGAAGTTCGCTCCTGCCGCCAGCGCGCGGCGGCATTCATCGAGATTACGCACCGTACCGGCGCCCACCAGCATTCCGGGGACCTCGGCGGTGACCGCGCGGATGGACTCCTCCGCGGCGTCGGTGCGGAAGGTGATCTCCATGACGTTGATACCACCGGCCAGCATGGCCCGCGCAAGCGGCACCGCATCCGCTGCGTCCTCCAGCACGACGACGGGCACAAGCCCGCACTTCCTACACTCGTCGATTACATCTACCATCAGAACCTCCTGATCACGCCATCATGACAATGGGACTGTACGCTGTCAGCAAGACTGAGGTTACCGCAGGGGCGGGACCAGATTCGCGCAGGTCCCACTTTCCAACACGTCAACGACGTTCTGCGCCGCCATCAGCGACATCTTCGCGGACGCCTCCCGCGTCGCCGCGCCGGCATGAGGTGTGAGAATGCAGTTGTCCAGCTCCCGCAGCCGGTTATTCGCCTCGTTACTCTCATCGGCAACTGCGTCGAGCGCCGCCGCATATATCTCGCCGTCGCGCAGCGCGTCATACAGGGCATCCTCATCTACAATGCCGCCGCGCGCGGTGTTTACCAACACAGCTGTACTCTTCATCGCCCGGAACTGCGCGGTGCTGAACATGTTGTGTGTCGAATCGTTCAGATTGGCGTGAATGGAGATGAAATCGGACTCGCGGATCAGCGTCTCCAGATCCACGAACTTCCCGCCGACGGCGTCGGCAAACTCCTGGTCCTGATAGAAGGCGTCATACAGCAGCACATCCATGTCGAAGCCCCGGCAACGCCGCGCCACGCCCTTGCCAATGCGCCCGACGCCGATCACGCCCAGGGTCTTCTGGTACATCTCGAGCCCGGACGGGCGTTGCAGCGTCCTGTTCATGTAGCAAATGTTTCGGGCCGCGCTGAGCATCAGCGTCACGGCCAGATCGGCCACCGAATCCCCGTTGGCTCCGGGGGTAAAGGTGACCGCGATCCCGCGCGCCTTCGCGGCCTCCACATCGACCTTGTCATACCCGACGCCATAGCGCGAGATGACCTTCAGATTACGTGCGCTGGCGATAACGTCCGCGTCGTATTCCTCCAGTCCGGCGACGACGGCGTCGGCGTCGACGATTTCGCGCCGCACTTGCTGTTCTACGGCCTCTGTTCCCGCGTTGATCCGCACGACGTCGCAGCCATGCTCCCGTAGAAGCTGCTCTGCTTCGTCGTTGGTTTTCCCGAAGGACCGGGCGGTCACAATTACCTTGCTCATACTCACTTTCCTTGCCCTGTGTCACTGCTTGGCTGTGGCGGTTCGAGTCCGGGCGGTGCCTCGCAGTCGGCGATGCGTTGTCCTATCGATTCCACTTGTCCTATCTATTCTGTGTGTCCAATCTGTTCTACCGCGTGTTGGCCCGTGTCGCATCTGAACAGTTGCCGCACCGTCGCACGAGACTGTTGCACCATGGCGCGAGGTCGCTGCATCACGGCACGGGATTGCTGCACCATGGCGCGAGGTTGTTGAACCACGGCCGACGATTGCCACCTCACAGGCCCGACTCTCGCAACACGGCAAGCGACTCTCGTATCACGGCAAGCGACTCTCGTATCACAGGCCGCGGTCTTCCCACCACGATCCGCGGTCCTCGCATCACAGCCCGCGGTCTTCCCACCACGATCCGCGGTCCTCGCAGCACCGCCCCAGAAGCGTGCAGCTACGATCATTTGCAACATTGCGGCCCACATGCCACGGCACACCACCTGATCTCAGCAATTGTTCTCGTAGCACTCGAGGTAGCGAGCAAACTTCTCCTCGTAGAAGTCACGGCGCGAAGGGTCGGGATCGATGGTGCGAACGACGGTCGGCTTGTAATCCCGCACATCGTCGATGAGCCCCTGCTGCTCCATTCCGAGGATAATCGCCCCCAGCAAAGAACCCTGCTCAACGTCGTTAACGGACATGGGCACACCGAAGATATCCGCTGCCATTTGCGTCCATGCAGATGACTTGAGAATCCCGCCCGAGAGCATTACCTCGGTTGGAACTCCGTTGGCTTCCGCAAGAACCTTGTAGCACTGGTAGAGGTTGAAGAGTACGCCCTCCTGCGCGGCGCGATAGAGGTCATTGGCGGTGTGGCTGGCTTCTACGTTCAGGAAGCCGCCGCGCCGCTCATCATTCCATCCCGGGCATCGCTCGCCGAACAGGAAGGGGAGGAACACCGGTGCATCCGCCTCCTCTGTCACCCCGCTCTCGATCTCCTCGTAACTCGTTCCACTCGGGAAAAAGCGCTGTTTGACCCAATCTGTACAGTTGCAGCACCCATTGGTGGCGGCGCCGGAAAGGTAGGCCTTCGGGGAGAGGTAGCACCAGGTGCTGGGTCTATCGGGTATTACCGGGGTGTCGGAGCTGAGACGAATGGCCCCAGACGTGCCGACGGAAAACGTTGCGACGCCTTTCCGAATCGCCCCCACACCCACTTGGTTGAGTCCGCCATCTGAGTTGGTTGGAATCACGGGAATGCCGCTGCGTACGCCCAGCAGATTCGCGGCCTCTTGCGTCAGAGGGAAGGAGGCGTCGTCGTCCACGAGGCGGCTGAGCTGCCATTCTTGGATGCGGTGTTCGGCCAGAATCTGCGGATCGTATTCTCGGCTGTGGATATTCATCAGGCCGGTGCCGCTGCTCAAGCAGCGCGTGGAGACCCGCCCACCCGTCATGCGATAGGTGAGGTAGGCACCTTGGCTCATGATGTAGGAATTGTCTACATCCCGTCCCGTCTCGCGTAGCAGATCAAGTTTGAATACGGGATAGATGGCATTGACCATGCAACCGGTGCGCTGATAGAAGTCACGGACATATGCGTCGTCCTGCCGATATCTCTTGCAGATATCCTTCGCACCCGTGTAGTTCCACAAGTACACAGGTGTGGTGGGGCGCATGGTCCGATCACAGAGGAATACGCTGTGCCAGGTGCCGCTGAGAGCAATCACATCGACGCTGCGCCAGTTCAAGACCTCGCGCCCCACTGCGATCATTTGCTGGTAAACGGCTTCAGCCTGGTTGATGTCTTCCACGGTGGAGTAGTCGTCGCTGTACTCCCGCGCGACGCTCTCGAACTTGTCCGTTTCGCTGTCGTAGAGCATGGCTTTAGCCGACGTCGTACTCGCTTCCAGTGCAAGTATTCGCATGTTGTACTCCCTTGTCTCTCGTTGCCGCGCAGGGGCGTTCCGATCACATGAACTGCACGAGGCATACCGGACCTTCAGCGAGGCCATGACCAGCATGCCCCATGTGGTCCGTACCACGACTCTCCACCGAGATGGGATGCGGCGCGCGCCACATGCACGATCAGTGCGGTTCGGTTCGCAAGCACGCAGCACCGGAACCGCATGACCGGCACGGCCCACGTGATTCGCCTGATCCACCTTGTCGACTACGACGGTGCATCTGCGGCTCTGCGTGGTGCCGCTGCTTCTACCTAACCTATCTTTGCCTTCTTTAAGACAATCGCTATGGGAAAACCGTCCCTAGGTGGTCCTCGGTGAGAATCTCGCGACCGTCGGCACGGAGTCAGTTTGCCGCAATGACCAGCGGCATTCCTTTACGGCAGGGCGCAGGCGGCCACCACGGCATATCGGTTATGTGGAGGGTTTCTCAGACCTGCCAGTACTCGCCTAAACGAGAGATGCGCCCCTCCAAGAGCAGCCCTCGATCATGCGGCGCGCGTGGAGAATACGTGGCCCTCGATCATGCGGCGCGCGAGGTGGAGTTGGCCTCCTGGGATCGCGCAGCCTGCGACGCGATCATGGACCCGCTGCGCGGCACCACACCAGGTGAATGCGCCGCCCCGCGCCGTCGCGTTGCTCAGAGTTCGGGATCGCGAGTATCGATGAGCTGCTGCAGCTGCCCGGGCGTCGGGAATCCGCGGATCTCCCAGCGCGGTGGCCACACGTTCTCCAGGCGGTGGATTTCATCCGCCAGGACCTCTCGTGCCACACGCGAGCGCACGGTTACGACGTCGCCCCGGTCCTCGTCCCAGGGCAGTCCACTGGGGCGGCGCACGAAGGAGATGAAATCGGTGTCTGGAATAGACCCATGCTCATCGCGATTCGACCACTGGGCCAGTGACACACGTTGCCCGGCACGTGGGCGATGCACGTTATACGGTTTCAGCACGCCGAGGTCCTGCGGCCAGGAGCCCATCGCTGCGACCTGTTTCATGTAAATGCGCCTTCGGTAAGTGGTGCGTAGGATGTCTAGCATCGCAGTGGCCGGGTGATCCCGCATCGGAATCCACTCCCGCCAGCCATCGGCGCTTACGGTATGGGGGAGTGGGTAGATGGCCTCTGCCTCTCCGTCGTGGCCGCGCAGCGAGGAGAAGAACTGCGGGAGGCGAGGCTCGTCGGCGAATACGATGACGAGTGTTGTGCGGTTTACCGGCACAAAAAGTGGCAGCCGGTTGCGATGTTCTTCCGATAGAGACTCGGCGAGGGTGCGGGTCATATCAAGATCCGCAAACCAGGAACTCTGGTATGACGGCGGCGACGTGAGCAGGAAGGTCTGTGCGCCCGCAGTACGGGCTCTTGCTAGTTCAACCCCGGTTTGCCCGTCTCGCATACTCAGCGAGCGCAACGTGGTCACGGATTTGCCGAACAATTGGCCGATGTCGTGAGAAGCCTTACTCTGAGCAAGGTCGGCGAAGAAGATGGGGTCCGTGCTGTCAGCGCGATTTCGCGCAAGGCCAACCCCGATGAAATCGGTCAACGGCAGGTAAACCATTGAGTTGTCCACGCCGTGGTCGTGTGAGGATACGAAGTAGTCGGCTGCCCGCACGATCGGAAGTATGGTGTCCGACTCGAAGTCGATCAGGTCGTCGGCGCCGGAAGCACCTGCGGATGCGTCCGGAACGATGGTTGCGGCTGAAGCTTCGGATTGAGCGGCGGGCTTCGCCTGTTGAATACCGATTGAGATCAGGCGGTCAAGCCTGCGCCGTCGTTCTTCTTCCGCCAGTGTTGGCTTAACCATCTGCTCTGGACGAAAGCGGAAAGTCCTGCCATCGGAGAGGAGGATATCCAACCAGCTTCCATCAACTGTGACGACGGCATTCACCAGTTCTGGATGTTCGGCGGCCACATCGGCCACCCAGTCCATGAAGGATGACGTCATGCCTCTATTCTTCCCTTTTTTCCGCGATAGGTCAGTCACATTCGCGCCGAGTGGAATTCTCGGCCACAAATGGCCTTAGAATGCTGGTACCGATTATCTCGTGTATTCGTAGGTGGTCCGCACTCACTGGCGATTAGGGAAATCAGCTCGTGCTTCGGCGGGGCACGCCGCGATGCGGACAGTTTCTGCGGCAGCTCTGGCGAGACAGGTTCCAGGCTCCTATGGGCGCGCAGACAGCGTGACGCATTCGCAAGTCGCGTATACGGGTCACCGATGAGGAGGGACATTCGTGTCACTGTCACCATCCGAGCCGCGTCGTTCGCTCCGTGGCCGCAGGCTCTCTGCGCGTCGCTCTATGTCGAAGAGGGCCCAGCGCGCCGTGTCGATCATGCTCACTGCCATCTTGGTTGCTGTTTACATCGTCGTCGTCGTGAACAACGACGGGATCGACCGCACCGAACTCTCCCTGGACGATAACGGCGTCTGGGTAATCAACAACCGTGAGCGTCTGGTGGGCCACCTCAACTATCCGGCCCGTTCCATTGACGCATCCGCCGGCACCAACGCGGATTCTGACGTTATGCAGGAGAAAGACACCGTCTTCTCGGAAAACCTCACTGACAACACCCTGGCCTCACTGGTGGCATCGGATGTGACAATCGGTACGCCGCACGCGCTCGGTGGCGCCAACCAGACGGGAATCGGCAATGGGACACTCGGCATTCTGAACTCCGCCACCGGAGAGGCGTGGATTACCCCCACCGAGACCTTCGATACCTTCGCGACCTCCGTCGACGAACCGATTTGGACTGACCTCACCGACGGCGCACTGGCCGTGGGCCAGAACGGGGCGGTACACGTGGTTTCCGCACAGGAGGGGGTCTGGCGCTCATCCGTTCCCGAAGGCTCGACGCGGACCATCACCGAACACAAACTCCCGGCCAATGTGGCCGGGGGAGATTCCGTTCAGATCACAGCGGTTGGGAAGGATTCCGTGGTTCTGGACGCAACCAGCGGAGTCGTCGTGCTTCCCAGCGGCAGCATGGTTGATCTCGGAGATTCCGAGCAGCTGCAGCTGCAGCAGGCCGGCCCGGAGGCGGATGAGGTGCTTATCGCGTCCGCCACCACCCTGTATGAGGTCAATCTCACAAGCGGAGGAATAACGCGGGTTGCCTCCGACGCGGACAACCCGCAGGCATCCGGTGTTGCCGCCCAGCCGGTGAGGCACGAGGGGTGTGCATACGCCGCCTGGTCGGGTAGCGGCCGTGTCGTGCGCGACTGCGCCGGAACGGAGAACGACGACGCCGTCGGCGATCCGGATCTGGCCCAAGCGCAGCAGCCGGTGTTTCGGGTCAACCGCCGGGTGATCGTGCTCAACGACATATCCGACGGCAAGGTATGGCTGCCCGACGAGGACATGTTCATGATCTCGGACTGGGATGAGGATCTGAGCGAAGAGAAGGTGGAGACGGAGTCGCAGGAGAACAGCGCCGATTTGACCGAGCAGCGTGCGGATCCGGATCGGGAAGAGGAGAACCAGCCGCCGGTGGCGCAAGACGATGAGTTCGGTGTGCGCCCAGGCCGTACCACCACCCTCCCCGTGACGATGAACGATTCGGATAAGGATGGCGACATACTGACCGTTGCCCCGGTAACCGAGCCCGGTTTCGGCACCTTGAACCAGATACGCAACGGCGAGGCATTGCAGATCGACACCCCGGAGGATGCCGCCGGTTCAACGGTCTTCGACTACGAGGCCAGCGATGGTCGGGGAGGTAGCGATACCGCGACGGTGACGGTCAACGTGCATCCCTTCTCGGAGAATGAGGCACCAACGCAGTGGATGCTCAGTGAGGCGGAGATGAGCGCCGGAGGAACGCTGACACTGCAGGTTCTGGGTGACTGGATCGACCCCGACGGCGACGCCATCTATTTGGCCGGAGCGATCGCCCCGGAGGACTTCGACGTTTCTTACCAGGAGAATGGCTCGCTGACTATCTCCCATCTGGGGGGCATGCCCGGAGAGCAGGAGATTAAGCTGCTTGTTTCGGACGGGCAGGCCACCGGGGAGGGAACCTTCACCGTCAATGTGACCGAGGGCGGAAACAAACCGCCGCGCGCCAACGCCGATCATGCCCGTGTGGCCGTGGGAGAGACGGTGACGGTGGCGCCTCTGGAGAACGACGTTGATGCCAACGGCGACCAGCTCTCCCTGGTCGGAATCAGCACCGCCCCCAGCGGTCTTATTGCCCAGATTTCCGCCGCTCTCGGAACGGTGACCGTTTCGGCGGATAAGCCGGGAACCTACTACCTGTCGTATTCCGTATCCGACGGTCCATCCACTTCGGTGGGAGTGATCCGTGTTGATGCCTTCGAGGCGGACAATGAGACGCCACCTGTGCTGGAGGACGATCTCGCACTATTGCCCTCCGGTGGGCAGACCGTCGTCGACGTGCTTTCCAATGACACCGACCCGGCGGGCGGGGTGCTCACGGTGCAATCGGTGCAGACTGTGGACGGTTCACCACTGGTTGTCTCTCCGGTGAACCACGAGACGGTTCGTATTACCGCACCCTCTGGCCTGACCGAGCCGGTCGAGTTCACATACACCGCATCCAATGGCGTGTCATCATCGACGGCGCGGGTAACGGCCATCCCGACGCCGACAGCCGACGATTCCCAGCCCCCGGAAGCCGGAGATGACACCCTGGTGGTGCGCTCGGGCGACGTGGGCTCCGTCGCCGTGTTGGACAATGACCGTTCCCCGGCGGGGTTGACGTTGACCGTGTTGCCGGATGTGCAATCCAATGCGGATCCGGCCATGGGCGAGGTCTTCCTCTCCGACAACGTGATCCGTTTCCGTGCCGGCGAGAAAACCGGTTCCACGCATGCCGTCTACACGGTGCGGGATTCCCTCGGTAATGTTGCTTCCGCCAGGGTGAATATTACGGTGACCGCGGTCGACGAACAGAAGAACACCGCTCCCACTCCGCAGAACATCACGGCACGTGCCATTGCCGGCCAGACCGTTACCATCCCGGTGCAACTGGACGGTATTGATGCCGAGGGTGACTCGGTTGAACTGGTGGGTGTGGGCGAATCCCCCCATCTGGGCACGGCGTCGGCGGGAACCGTATCGATCACCTATAAGGCGGATCCGCGTTCTTCCGGCACCGACACTTTCACCTACATTGTGCAGGATGCTTTCGGTAAGACCGCGACGGCGCGCATCCGGGTGGGCATTGCGCCGCCCACCACGGTGAATCAGGCGCCGGTGGCGGCCCGCGACGAGGTCAATGTTCGCCCAGGTGTGCGCATCGCGGCGCCGGTCACGGAGAACGACACCGATCCGGATGGAGACCCGATTACCTTGGTGCAGGACTCGGCGCAGACCAGTGAGACATCAATGGATTTGTCGCAGCGTGGCAATTCCGTGGTGATTGAGACCCCGGCGCAAGAGGGTTCTTACCAGGTTTCCTACCAGATCACCGACGGTCGCGGCGGCTTCGCCAACGGGTTACTCACCGTGAATGTGTCGCAGACTGCTCCGGAGCGAGCACCCGTAGCGCGCGACGACGCCGTGGACCGGCAGGACGCCTACGGCAAGAAAACGGTACGCGTCAACGTGCTCGCCAACGACGAGGACCCGGATGGAGACATCCTGGAGAGCACGGTGAGCAGCGGCGACGAAGGCGTCAAGGTGAACCAGGATGGCACGCTGACCATTGACACGGCCGAGACGAGGCGCGTCATTTTGTACACGGTCACGGACGGCTCAGATCTGTCTGCTTCGGCGATTGTGCGCGTTCCGGCCAACACTCTCAGCGGCCCCACCGTCGATTCGACGAAGGTTCCCATTCTTGTGGAATCCGGTAAGAGGACGACGATCAACCTCAATGACTACGTCATGTCGCGCCCCGGACACTCGGTGATGATCGCCGACCCGAGCAAGGTGGCTGCTTCCGTAGGTTGGGACGGATCGAGCCTGGTTGTGGATGATGACACCCTAGCGTTTACCGCGCGGGAGGACTTCTCCGGGTCCACCTCCATAACCTTGCCGGTCACCGATGGCAGCAGCCGGGATGATCCGAGCGGCAGAACCGCCACGGTGACTCTTCCCATCGAGGTGTCACCAGAAGGCAACCGAGCCCCGATCTTCACCCCGACGTCCGTGGAGGTAGAGGCCGGTGGAGATACGGCAACCGTCAACTTGAACGCCATGACCGTGGACGACGACGGCGATCCGTTGGAGTACTCGGTAGGCACCACTCCCGATGGAATATCCGCCGATCTCAACGGCTCCGTTTTGCGTATCAAAGCGGCAGCCTCCGCGCAGGTGGGCACGGCGGGCACAGTCCGCCTCACGATCAGTGATGGCAAGGACGATGTGCAGGGCGCGCTCCCAGTTGTGATCGTGCGAACCGACAAGCCTCTGATTCAGATCAGCGAACATGTGGCAACGGTCAGCGCCGGGTCGACAACGCGTTTCGATGTGACGGAGTTTGCCATTAATCCCTTTCCGAATGAGCCGTTGACTCTCTCCGGTACTCCGACGGTGACCTCCGGCAATGCCACGGTGAGTGCCGCCGGCACCGTCGTAGCGGTGACAACGCCGGATAATGTGCACGGGCAAGTCATCGTCGAATACCACCTACAGGACGCCACACGGGATCCCTCGCGTACCGTGCGGGGCATCCTGCGCCTGAACGTGCAGGGCCGCCCGGATCCGGTGACGGGAATCTCGGCTCAGGCCACCGACGCGCATACGGCCATTATCCGCTGGACGAACGGTTCGCCGAACGGTTCCGATTTCACGCGCTTCGTGGTGCGGGATCTGACATCGGGGAAGGAGCAGAGTTGCCCGGTTGGCTCCCAGTGCATCATGGGCGATCTCGAACTGGGCGACCACACCTTCGAGGTAATCGCATACAACGCGGTGGGTGGTTCAGATCCGGCACGTTCCGGGACGATCAGGTTGGACGTGGTGCCGAAGGCGCCGCAGAACGTCACGGGGGAGGCCACCGATGGGCACGTCTCCTTCCGTTGGGATGCCGCCGAGACCGAGGGCAGCCCGGTGCAGTCATATACGGTGAACTACTGCACCGGCCATACAACGGTCTCGGCGACGACGGTAACCGTCGATGTTCCCAACGGCACCGCCTGCACCGCCACGGTGGTGGCCAACAATGCACAGGGCTCATCGGCAGCCTCGGCGCCCTCACAATCCGTCACCCCCTACGGGCCACCCGGACCGGTGAAGGATCTGAAGGCGGAGAACACCACCTTCGGAGAGACGTCTGGTAGCGGTGGCACGGTTGTTATTTCTTGGGCTGCGCCCGATTCGAATAACGGCCGGGCGATTGAGAACTACGTGGTGCAATATCCCGGTGGAACGCAGACGACTACCGCTACTTCGGTGACTGTCGATCTGCCCTACGGTGACCATTCGGTCGCGGTGTATGCCGTAAATGATGCGGCGCGTGGCTCCAACTCCGAGACGAAGAACGCCACCGTCGCGGTGCGCGGCGTACCGGGCAAACCAACCGGCGGCTCCGTGCGAGCCACCGGTCAGGCCGGGCAACTCGCCGTTACTTCGCCGAGTGGAGGCGGGGCCGTCAACGGCTGGAAGGACAGCGAGATTGCCTATGAGATGAGCGTGAACAGCGGTCCGTGGCAGGCCGTCTCCGGAACGATTGATGGGCTGGAGGACGGTAAGGACAACTCGGTGAAGTTCCGAGCCACAGCCACCTTTAACAGCCAGAAGTACTCGAGTGCGGAAAGCGACACGGTCTCTGCGACCCCATACGGAACCCCGGAAGCGCCCAAACTCGAATGCCGCAATGTCAGCAGCAATTCGCGTACGGTGACGTGCTCCTGGAGCGGAGGCAATTTCCACGGGACGGCCGGCGGGTTTGAACTGTCGGGGTCCGCAAGTGGCAACGTGGACGCCTCCGGTAGCACCACCTTCGATCCGGGCTGGAGTGCCGACTGGAGAGTCTGCATCACCGCCTACCGCAGTACACCCAGCGGTGGCAACGCCGCTGCCCAGAACTGTGCGAATGGCAGGACCGGCGACAAGATTGAGCGTTACACCTTCTCCATCGGAGACGAAAACAAGATCCAGGTGCGATTCGACGGTTACGACACACCTCAAACGGGCACCGGCGAAGTCAGTTGCACCGGTCCCTCCGGTGCGCGCAGCGTGATCTTCACCGTGGATAGCAACGGTAATGTCAGCCAACGTGATTTGGAGCTAGAGGGAGGAGGCATCGCACGAGCAGGAGATGTCAATAGCGCATATGACAACTGGAAGTGCACCGGTAACGCGGCACCGCACTAGTCATCCCGCCACACGAACGGGATATCCGTCCGGCAAGGTCTACGCGCAGGTGTTGCAAAAGTGGCGGCACAAGGCTTTCGAGAATGCATGATTCTAGAGGAGGACATCACGCAATGCTAGAGATTCAGCAGGTCACCGAGGAAAACGCGGCCTGGTTCGCCGATACCTACGGGCGTATCACCGGAAACGTCGGCCGTGCGCTGCTCGGCCGCGAAGAAGTGGTGAGATTGGCGCTCGCCTGCATGTTCGCAGGTGGACACCTGCTCCTGGAGGATGCTCCGGGAACAGGGAAGACGGCACTCGCCCGGGCGCTGGCTGCCACGGTACAGGGCACGCATTCTCGTATTCAGTTCACACCGGACCTGCTTCCCTCCGACATCACGGGTGTGGAGATCTACAACCAGAAGAGTAACGAGTGGGAATTCAACAAGGGTCCAATCTTTGCCTCGATCGTGCTGGCAGATGAGATCAACCGCGCGTCGCCGAAGACTCAGTCAGCGCTATTGGAAGTGATGGAGGAGAGCCGGGTGACGGTCGGACGCGTCACACACGAGGTCGATACTCCGTTCATGGTGATCGCCACCCAGAACCCCGTTGAGCAGGCGGGTACGTACCCGCTGCCAGAGGCACAATTGGATCGTTTCCTCGTGAAGACTATGATCGGATACCCGGATCGGAGCGTCGGCGTCGAGATCCTCAAGGGGTCGGCCGAACCGGACCGCTCACGAACTCTGCCGGCGGTGATCTCCACCCAGGCCGTGCAGGGCATGGCGGTGATGGCGGGTGTCAACTATGTCAACGACGCCATCCTCGACTATGTGCAACGGCTGGTTATGGCAACTCGCTCGCATAAGAATGTGCGCCTGGGTGTGTCCACCCGTGGAGCTATCTCCATGGTGCGTGTGGCACGGGTATGGGCGCTGTCGCAGGGCCGCAATTTCGTGTTGCCGGATGACATCAAGTTCCTCGCCGAACCCGTGTGGGCACATCGGCTCGTGATGGACCCCGACGCGGAGTTCGCCGGAGCCACGGCACAACAGGTGATTGCGGAAACGCTGAAGGACGTCTCCGTCCCGACCGTCCGAAAGTAAGTAGATGTCGTCTCCGTACCTCGTCGAAAACCACTCCCGCCGTGACGCCGCGTCCGCCGCGCTGCGTGAAATCGGTGCGCTGGCCGCCCAGTGGGGTGCTCGCATGCGTGCCTGGCTGGACCGTGTCCCGCTATTGCGGCACATTCCGGGTGCACTCGGTACCATCACCGGCTTCGGTTGGGTTGCACTGATACTCGCTATTGCCGCTTGGAGCGTGGGAAGGACACGGAATTGGATGGAACTCATCGTCCTTGCGGTATTCTTAGCGATTGTCTTCCTGCTTGCCATTGCTTGGGTGATCGGCTCGACCCGCTACCGTGTGAGTTTGGATTTGGCCAGTGGCCGCGTCACCGTCGGGGAGGCCGCCGTCGGGGAGCTGCGCGTGGTGAACGAGGCCACTCGCCCCAGTCCCGTCGCCACAATTGAGATTCCGGTGGGGGAGGCGACCACACAGTTCCCGGTGCCGACGCTTGGCAGCGGAGCGGAGCATTCCGAGATTTTCACGATTCCGACGTCGCGACGGGGTGTGATCACCGTCGGCCCGGTTCGTTCGGTCCGAGGCGACGGTCTCGGCCTGTTACGGCGAGAGCAACAGTGGGTGGAGGCCCAGGATTTGTACATCCACCCGCGCACAGTCCCCATGAGTTCGCTGGCGGTCGGCTTCATCCAAGACATTGAGGGTGCAACCACGCAGGATTTGTCCTCCTCCGACATCGCTTTTCATGCGTTGCGTGATTATGTACCTGGAGATGACCGGCGCTCCGTGCACTGGAAGACAACCGCCCGCATGGGTCGGCTCATGGTACGGCAGTTTGAAGAGACTCGGCGCGCGCAGGTCCTCGTTCTGTTTGACGACGACGCTCTCTCCTGGGCGGACGATGACGAGTACGAACTTGGCATCTCGGTGGCTGCGTCCGTGAGCACAGCGGTGATACGCGAAAGACGGGAACTGGGTTTCTTCAGCCAACTCGGCATGCTTCCCACCCGATCCGCGTCACGCCTACTCGATGCCATGACCAGGTTGGAAGCTCAGCAGGGTCTGGCGCCCGTGCGCGAGCTGGCGGCAAGCGCGGCCGACCGAGTACCAAATGCCTCCGTCGTCGTGCTGGTTACCGGTTCACAACTGTCGGTCTCAGAATTGCACCGCGCTTACCAGCGCATCCCCATCAACGCGCGATGCCTGGCTCTCCGCGTCGATACGGGTGCAACATCCGAACGGCGCAACGTTTCCGGCCTGACGATTGTGACTATTGCGGACCTCGAGTCGCTCGGTCTGGCTGTACACAAGGCGGTGGGAGCATGACGAAACGACTGACCTGGCGCGATGTGCTGCCCCTTATTGTGCTTCTTTTTGCCGCCGCAGCAACTTGGGGGCCACTGTACGGTGACGCCAACGGGTACCGGGCTGCTTTTGGTGGCGTGCTAGTCGGTCTCGCGGTGGCAGTATTGTGCCTGCGGCTGCGTCTGACCGCTTGGTTAACAGCCGTGTTGGGCGTCGTCGCCTACTTGCTCTTCGGTGGTGTGTGTGCGCTGCCGTCCACTACCATTGCGGGGATTCTTCCCGGTTCGACAACCCTGCGTATCCTGCTCGTGCAGGCGATCAATGGCTGGAAGGATCTGCTGACAATCTCCCCGCCGGTCAGCGCCTTCCCGAATGCGACCGTGCTTCCGTACCTGGTGGGGGTTGCCGCAGGCGTGCTCGCCCTGTCGATAGCGATGCGCACGAAACGCCCCGAATGGTCGCTGCTGCCGGTGGGGCTGCAACTGCTTCTCGGCATTCTCTGGGGGTCGCAGTATGCGCCGTACGCCCGTTGGATCGGTTTGGCTCTGGGCGTGCTCGGGCTGGTGTGGTGTGCGTGGCTCCGGGAACGGCGGCGAGTAACGCTCGCGGAGACAGCGTCACAATCAGCCCTGCGGCGACGGCGGCTCAGCGCGGCGGCAATCGTGTTGACCGGTGCTCTGGTGGCCGGATTTGCCGGACCGGTACTTACGCACAGCGAGAGACGGTTTGCAATTCGCGACCATATTACGCCACAGCTGAATGTGCGCGAATACTCCTCACCCCTGTCACGCTTCCGCTCCTATGTTGACCAGCAGGGCAAAGAGACCATGTTCACGGTCAAGGGTCTGCCACAGGGCGGGCGGATTCGCCTGGCATCACTCGACGTCTACAACGGTATTGTGTACAACGTATCGGACAGTCCTTCCGAGGCGTTCCGGCGCATCGGTACGGTTGCCACGCAGGACGTGGCGCCCGCCGGATCCACCGAGCAGACGCTGGAGATCACCATTGATAAGTACAACGGGGTGTGGATTCCCGGAGGTGGAGACCTGCAGGAGATTAACTTCACCGGCCCTCGCTCCGACGATCTGACCTCATCGCTGTACTACTCGCCGCAGTTGGAAACCGTACTGACAACCGAGGGGCTGACCAGTGGCGATACCTATACGACCACGGTGAATGTTCCGCAGGAGTATTCGGACGCGGAGCTCGCCGGGCGGAGCTTTGGCGCGGTCGAAATGGACGACAACACCGGTGTGCCCACCATTGCCGTGCAAAAGGCACAGGAATTCATCGGTGGCAAGACGGATCCCATCGAACAGGCGCGTGCCTTGGAGCAGGTGCTCTACACGACCGGATACTACACGGATGGAACAGAGGGCTACCGTTCCTCGCGGCCCGGACACCGCGCGCAGCGTATAACCTCGTTGCTGAACGCCGACCATATGCAGGGCGACGATGAACAGTACGCCGTCGCCATGGCACTGATGGCGCGAGCATCGGGTATGCCGGCGCGGGTGGTGATGGGCTTCTACCCGGATAGTTACGGCGATGGAACCATTGAAATCACCGGGCGCGACGCGCATGTATGGGTAGAGATCTACTTCGACGGCGTGGGGTGGGTGACTTTCGATCCGACGCCGCCGCGCGATCAGAAGTGGACGGAGCCGGATCCGGACCCGCAGCCGAATCCGCAGCCACAGGTGTTGCAACCGCCGGATCCTCCGGACGATCCGGTTGAGCTCGAAATCGAGTCGGCCGAGGACAACCGGAACGATTCTGCCGACGAGCGGGAAACTCCGCGGTGGCTGGTCTTCTTGCTGATCGGCGCGTTGGGGATCCTGCTCCTCCTGGCACCGTTCGTCATCATCCTCCTTTTGAAGCGATGGCGGACGAAACGACGGCGGACCACCGGCACTGCGGATGTAAGAGCCGCCGGAGCGTGGGAGGATGTGCTTGATACGGCGCGTGACGGGAACATCGCGGTCGATCCACGGCAGACGCGCGGCGAGCAGGCGCGTTCCATCAGTGCTGCGGTGACGAGCAGACTGAGGCAGCACAAGCCCGATGAGGCTTCGTCGGATGCAACCGCAGCCGCGGCAACGCCGACTAGAGCCGTATCTGTGCCCGCTGGCGCCGCTTCCGTGCCGACTGCCGTAACACCGGTGGGAGCGCAAAATGCCGCGCAGCACGGTAGTGGTGCAACTCGCGGAACCGATTCGACTGGTGCGACGGGTCTACGAGGCGACACTGAGGCGCTTGTCTGGGGACCGCACGCGCCATCGGGTGCATCCGCATCCATCCCGGCGGACCCCAGGCCGCGGCAGGATCAGACGGCACGGCGATCCCGAGCGGTAATTTCCTCGACGGCGTCGCTAGCGGACCGAGCGGTCTTTTCCTGGCACGACATCTCCCCGCAGGATCTCAATGTGACATGGGACATTGCGGAGCAGGCCAAGGCGGCGATCCGCCGTGTCAGTTCGCGGAGATCACGGTTCTCACTGCGATCTCTGCGGTATTCTCGCCATAAGGCGCCTCGCCCTTCCCTGTGGAGTCGCCTTGTTGCACAGCTGCCGCGCCGGGGGGACGACGACTCCGCTTCCGCCTCACCCGTGATAGGAGAAGATAACTAATGGAACAGCAGGTGTTTTATAAGCCCGCCAGTGGCAGAAGGCGGAGAACCGCCAGCCTGCTATCGGCGTTGATCTTGCTTATCGAGTTGGCAGCCGCCGCGTTACCCATCATTGACGCGGGGTTCCCATCGTTCTCGGAGCAGAAGGTGCCCTACGTTGCTGCGGGCGCCATCTTGCTGATACTCGCCATCTTGGACGTGCTTTTCGGTGCGATCACCGGCGCATTGCCCGGTCTGCTGTCCACCGGCGTTATTTCGGTGCGGGTGAATGATGGCAGTGCGCCAGGCCTTTCTATTCTGGTCAAGTACCTGCTCATGGTTGTGGTCGGCATTTGTACCGTCCTGGTGGGTCTCGTGCTGATTCTGCGCGTGTCACGTGATGATTTGGGGCGGACATGGTTCGACCGTTTCGCCGGGCTGATCGTTGTAGATACGAGGCAGCCCTACGACGAGGACGAACTGGCGGCCAATGCGTCTTACCTGGCGCAGTCGGAGAAACCGGTACCGGAAGGTACCCATATGGACCCGGTTCCGGCCCTGCGCCCGGGGGAGTTGTTGGGAGGTAGAGGGAATCAAGTTCCTCTTATCCCGCCGCCGCCGGTTTCCGCGGCGTCCCCTGCCTACGGCTGGTCGGCTCAGCCCGGTGTACCCGGAGCGGCACCCTATCCGATGGATCCGAATGCGGCGTTTTCAGGGCAATCTGCAGGAAGCCCGGCAGCATTCCCGGTGTCTGCTGCTTCCCCTCTCGTCGGCCAACAACCGGGACCGTGGAGCGCTCCCAGCGCCATCTCCGCCGGGCCCGCGGGTGTTGGGGGTGAAATGCCTGCGCAACCTCCGAATCTCCCCATACAGCCGGGGGTGGCACCGGTTTTCGCCGCCCGTGCCCGGTTGATCTTCGATGATGGCACGGTCCGTTACTTGAATGGCACCCTGGTGCTCGGCCGTAACCCTGCGCCGGATCCGGCACATCAAGGGGCCGACATGCTTCCGATCACCGATCCGAGTCGCTCTGTCTCGAAGACCCATGTTGCGCTCACCTTGCGGGATGGCATGGTGCTTGTCGAGGATCTGCGGTCCACCAACGGCACCGTCGTCGTCGCCGCGGGTGGTGAACCACAGCAGGTGACGCCGGGTAACCCCGTGTGGGCGCGCGACGGCGACTCCGTGATTCTGGGAGGCCGACGGTTGAAGGTAGGGATGTACTGATGGCACGCGCCTCGGCACGCTCCGGTTGGGCGACGGATATCGGCATGCGGGAGCTCAACGAGGACTCATATCTCGCGGATTCCCCGGTATTTCTGGTGTCTGATGGAATGGGTGGCTATGCGGCGGGTGAGGTCGCATCGCAGACTGCGGTGCGGTGCTTCCGGCCCCTGACCAGTTACGAGTTTGTGACCGGCGAGCAGTTGGAGGCGACGATTGCGGATGCCGCGCGGGAAGTCGATGCTCTTGCGCATGCCGGTAAGGCGCCAGGCTGCACTCTCAGTGGCATCGTGTTATCGCGGCAGGGAAAGTTCCCGTGTGCCCGAGTGTTCAACATTGGCGACTCACGCACATATCATCTTTCCGGAGCAGGCTTTTCACAGGTCACTCGCGACCACTCCGAGGTCCAGAAACTTGTGGATGCGGGTCGCCTCAGTGTCGAGGAGGCGCGTTATTCGCGTTATCGCAATGTCATTACTCGTGCGCTGGGCGCGCGATCCGGACCGTCGGTACGGGCGGATACCTTTTTGTTACCGCTGAACATGGGGGACCGTTTCGTTATCTGCTCGGACGGGTTGAGCGGCTCCGTGAGGGAAGAGGAAATTGCGGAAATCGCAAGATACATGGAGGATACGAAAGAGACAGCCGAAACCCTGGTTCAGCGTGCGCTAGGAGCCGGGACAACGGATAATGTCACTGTAGTTGTGGTCGACATTCTCGATTGTGCCCCCCAGTGGGAGTACTCGGATTCGAACGGGATTACGGTTTCAGCGGCACCACGTTCGGCCAGGGACGACACCGTGCCGCGGCAGCTACGGGGGTAGGAGGGTACGTGCATATCGAACAAGCGAAAATGCATCCCGGCGGACTTGCGGGTGCTGTGGCGCCACGCGGAGCGCTGCTGATGGATTGCGACGATAGCGACTTCGCTGCGGAGATCTGGCAGGCGATTCGCTCCGGCGCGCGGTTCTCGCAGTTGCTGGAGGCGATTAGCGGGCGTTTTGCGCATTTTGACAAGCTGCCGTCATTCGCTCTGGCATGCATGGAGGGCGACTATGTGCGGATGGCTGTACGTGGTCCGATGATCGTCGCGCGGGAGTCCGGTGAGATTCTCAGCGAGGGCCATGGCGCTGCCAGTTGGATCGAGTCGCGCGTCTGGGGGCTTAGTGGCTTCGTGCTGCGGGCCGGTGAGGTCGAAGGCTCGGCATCCGACGGTGAGAGTTTTGACTCCGACGACGCGGAGATGAGCATGTCGTCTACGTCGGTGTTGACGAGTGGTACATGGGGTGCGCCCGCAGTGGGCGAGGAGATGCTATTGGGTGACGGTGTCACGCGCACCATGGATATTACCGTGAGCCTGGGCGACGACGACGCCCCTGCTATCGGCGCTATTGCCGCCTTGCCTGCGGTGGGCGTTCCGGATCTTATCCACGCGATCAGTTCTGCCTGGGGGTCGAATTGGGCCGCCTCGGCACGCGCGGTGGAACAGGTAAAGGTTGAAACTCGTGGCCCGTTCGACACCGGAGAAATGGAGGCGATTTCCGCTCCAATCGCGGAAACATCGCTGCCCGAGGGCGATGTCGTTGATGGTCCCGTGCTGGCAACTGCGGCCGCCGAAATGCCGGTTGTGGCCGACGAACCCAAGGATTTCTTTATCGATGAGGTTCCCGGTACCGAAATGTCGCCCGACCCGGCGAACACCGTTTCGTCGGGGGAGGAGTCCGTTTCTGAACCGGATGGCGCCACCGATCAGGATGCCGCCATCATCTCGGAAGGCGGTGTCGTCGACGCCGCAGCGCAGGGCCTCGCGGTCGATTCGATGCCGCACGAGCCTGGGGATGCGGTACGTGCTCAGGCCGATACGACGGCGTGCACCGAGCCGGTTACGGGTGGCGCAGACGAAGCTTTGGACGATGTTCAAACGGCCGTGAGTGAGGTGGCGCCGGACGAGGCGCAAGCGGTGCAGCAGGCCGGATCCGCCAGGGTTGATGAGTACCCGCATGAGTTCTCCCATGCCGAAGCGGAAGAATCCACAGCCGAGGCACTCAATGCCGCGGATAGCGGCCCGCAAGAGGAGTGGGTGCCCGCCGCCGATACGGGTACGGTGCCTACCGGAAATGGTGCGGCAGGCGCCACGCCCGACCAAGCGAATGTCGGAGAGGCAGCGCCCGCCGCTGTGGAGGAGGACGCGGTGGAGGAAGGTGCTGCGGAGGAAAGCGCTCCTGCTTCAGTCGGTGTCGAGTCTCCCGTGGCCGAACCAGTTCACAGGGAAGAGAGCGGAGAGTGGGACGACGCTAACGAACTCCATGCAGACGAACCAGAGGAGACAGCCCGGCCAAACGACTCCTCTGCTGCAGAGGAAGGAAGTGAGGAAGTGGGCGCGTCGAAAACGGGCAAGCTTTCCCTGGAGGCCATCTCCGCGGCTGTGCTAGAGCCGACGGCCACGCTGCCCACCGTGGAGCTTTCCCTGTCCGTGGCGGAACAGATACTGGCGGAAATGCAGGCCGCTGCACAGGAGGAAGCGGCCCAAGCAAGGGCGGCCACACAGGAAGGGCCGCGGGAGGTCTCCCCGGCAAATGTGGGCCCGCTCGGTTTCCCGTCTCCCGCCGAGAATGCGGAGGCCGGGGACGCCCAACAATTTGCGGGCAATCCCCCCGCTGCCGTGGCAGGCAGTGCCAGTGCTGCGGACGGTCAGGACGTGCGAAACGCGGACACGATTACAGCCGATATCAGCGAGATCTTCACCGAATTGAAGCAACTGGATAATCACACACCGCAGGCTGCTCCCACACAGGCAGGATCGGCTGAGTCGGCGGCACCGGAGCAGGCACTGTTCCCGTACCCGGCGCCGCAGGAGGAGTCTGGATCTGCGGCACAGCAGTGGGAACCCCCCGCCTCGGCGGATCAGCCACCTTTGGTGGACCAGTCGGCGAGCGATCCTGCGGTGGATCGGGTAGACTCTGCGCTTCCGGTTGAGGAAGCTGCGCCTGATCCCGCTTCCGGTACCGAACGAGAGCCGATGGTAGGTGACGAGTCCGGCCAAGAGGCCCATAGTGGGCAAGGCGGGGCCGACGGCGAGCAATCGGCTTCGGATATTGGCGGCCAGCCAGAGCCTGCCCCGGCGTCGGGCGGCGACGTTGTCGCGGATGACATCGCCGCGCTGCCCACCGGTCAGTACGAAGTCGAAGAGGCACGGCAGGAATCGCCCGCGGATCGCTCGCCGTTCTCGCCGGAACTAGCGCCCACGACACGGCTCAACCCGCTTTTCGAGCACCAGCCGACGGCCAAGTTCCCGCCAGTGTCGGAGACTGCCGCCAGCGCGCAAAATGACGGGGTCGCCTCGCCACCGCCTGCCGGGCAGGGACTCCCCACGGCCGAGAGCGGCTTGCCGCGCGCCGATCAATTTGACGCGGAGAGATTTGCTCCACCTCGTTCGGAATCCGTGGGCGATGCCTCCACGATGGCACAGGATGCGGTTGTGTTCACTGAACTCACACAGTTCGGTACTGCGGGGGAGCAAGCGGATATCGCAGACGATGGCGACCACGACGGCGAGACGGTGATGGGGAAGGCGGCGCAGTCTTTGCGTCAGGCCATTGAACCGCCGGCAATGGTGTTGGCCATGCTGTGTCAATTCGGGCACCCGAATCCTCCGCACGCCCCGCTCTGCCGGGTGTGCGGGAACCCGGTAGTCGGCCAGGCCAATTGGTACCCACGCCCCTCGCTGGGAATGGTTTTGGTGTCTACCGGCCTCCAGATCCCTATTGACGCGGATATCGTCGTCGGGCGCAAGCCCTCCGCTACCCCGGAGGAAGGCCGTCCACGTGCCCATCTGGTCACGGTTCCGAGCCCAGAGCGGCAAATCTCTCGCGTGCACTGCGAGATTCGCGTTGACGGCTGGGACGTACGGCTGCTTGACCGGAATTCGAATAACGGCACTTATGTGCTGCGGCCGGGTGAGAATCCCGTGCGTGTGACCAGTTCGGCACCGTACTTCGTGCAGCCGGGTGATGTTATTGATATCGGTGAAGATGTCACGTTAACGATGATGGGGCCGCAGTGAGTACTCGTCGTCCGGCCACGCCGCCGCGCATCCCGGGCGCCCGGTATCTGTCGTTTCTTGGTTCCGGCGGATTCGCCGATGTCTATTTGTATGAACAACAGATCCCGCGTCGCGAGATTGCCGTGAAAGTGATGCGCCGGGGTGCGACAGAGGAGATGCGCCGCGCCTTTCGGGCGGAGGCGAATCTCATGGCGCGCATGAGTTCGCATCCATCCATCTTGTCTGTGTACGGAGCCGGTGAGGCGGACGACCACCGCATGTACTTGATGATGGAGTATTGCCCGCCTCCGCATTTGGGCGCGCTGCTGCGCGAGCGCCGCCTGACGGTGTCCAATACCTTGGAAATGGGCATTCAAATCGCCGGGGCGGTGGAGACACTGCATCGTGCGGGTATCGTCCACCGTGATATCAAGCCGACTAATATCCTGATGACCGCCTTCCATCATCCGGTTCTCACTGATTTCGGTATCGCGACCTATGTGGGTGATCCACGGCCCGCAGAGGGTTTCTCCGTGCCTTGGTCATCCCCCGAGCAGGCAACCGGCGTGGGCGAAGCCGGCGTCGCCGGGGACGTCTATTCACTGGCCGCCACCGTGTACACCATGCTCGCGGGCCATGCTCCCTTTGAAATTGAGGGTGGCGACAACTCCGAGATTGCTGTGATCAACCGGGTGTTGCGTTCTCCGGTGCCGTCAACCGGCCGCTTCGATGTGCCGGAGGAGATGGAACGGGTCCTTGCCACGGCGATGGCGAAGGAGCCGCAGCAACGCTACGCGGACGCCTTGGAGTTTGCGCGCGCCTTGCAGAGTGTGCAGTCTCTGCTGCACCAGCAACCGACGCCGGTGGACGTGTTGGCGCAGGCTCCCGCCGAGCCGGATTTTTCCGAACCTGACGACGATGCGACCCGCATGGCGGTTCGGACGATCAATCCGCTGCCTTCCGATGGTGCGACGGCGGCAACGGGGAACACGGAGGAGTCCGGTTCGCGGCGACGTGCGAGAGTGAAGGACGACGCCGATGTGACCGTCCAGGAGGATCCGGAGCCGCGTGGAAATGGCTTGGTGGGATGGATTATCACGCTTGTTGTCGTTGCTGCGATCATCGGCGCCGCATGGTGGGCGATTTTCCATACCGACGCCGAAGAGGATCCGCATCCGATACCGACAGAGCCCCATCCGACCACCTCACTCGATGACTACGTGTACCCAGTTACGGGTTTGCGTGGCGAACTGTCTGCCGACGGCGAGCACGTGATCTTTTCATGGAAGAACGGCGACGGGAACGAGGGTGACACGTTCCAGTACACCCTGGTTGGAGCCGATCAGGTTGAGGTATATGAGAGCACAACAGAGATGAGTGTCACTGTGCCAAAGCGCATACCTGAAACGTGTCTCAAGGTTCTGGTGGAGAATGAGAATGGATTCCAGTCGAAGGAGGAACATGCATGCGTGACGACGACACAGTAGCAGACATGTCAGCACAGCCGAGTTCGCCTGGTGATATCCCACCGTTGGAGGTTGAGTTTTGCGGGGAGATTTACCGGGTGGACCCGGGCAGTACCTTCACCATCGGGCGCGTCGGTGACCTCGCCATCGACGATAACCCTTTCCTGCATCGCAATTTCCTTGTGATCGAGTATCACAACAATATGTGGTGGGTCCGCAATGTCGGTTCACGTATTGCCGTGACCGTGGCGGAAAACGCGGGAATGTTGCAGTCGTGGATCGGTCCCGGGACGCAATTGCCGCTAGTTGTCAGTGACATGAGCCTGGTTTTCACCGCCGGGCCGACCACATACGAAATCGATGTGACCGTGCCGGACAACGTGTACGAAATATCGGATAGGAACCGGACTTCTGTCGGTGAGACCACTGTTGGTCAGATCGTTCTGTCGCCGGCACAGAAGCTTGTGATTCTGGCACTTGCTGAGCAGTGGCTGAAGCGTGTGGGCACCGGGTCCGTTGATATTCCTCGCTCAGAAGAGGCGGCGGAGCGGATCGGCTGGACGCGTTCGCGTTTTAACCGGAAACTCGACTACGTCTGCGACAAACTTGACCAGTTAGGCGTGAAGGGCCTGCGCGGCGGCCAGGGAGCGCACGCCACTTATCGCCGCGCACGCCTGGTGGAGTACGCCGTCGCCGCCCAGTTGGTGAGTATTGATGACCTCCCGATGCTGGACGAGGAGCTCAAGGCGAACCAGCGGGCGCGCGAGCTCGCAAGAATCCAGCGGGCCGAGCGTGCCGCGGAGAAGAAGCGTAACGCCGCCTTGCGCAAGTAGTCTGCTCGGGTAGGGGCTGGTTCTCGTCCCGTCTGCGGAGTGACGGGCCCTTCGGAAATTGTCCGCTCGGGTAGGGAATCGACGGCGCGTGGTGTGGCACTCCGCCTGCCGCCCGGCGATCCCTGCACGCTGCAAGCGGCTTGGGAGAACCGTAGGCGGTGTTTCTAGGTTCCCAGGACGATGGAGACATAACTGAATCCGCCGCCGGGCACCGCTTCGCGTTGCGGATCCCCTAGCACGCAGAACCCGGCTTCCAGAACCGCGATGAGTCCGGCGACGTATTTCCAGTGTGGAAATACGTCGCCCGGGGCAGGCGTGTGGGCCGCCTCCATAGACGCGGTTTTTCTCACGGTTGGCCTGTGGTGCAAACTCGTCGGGATCGTCGAATGCGTGCTGATCGCGATTGGCAGCCGTCCAGTTGATGATGACCCGTTCATGCGCCGGGATTCGCACGCCGCCGAGCTCTACTTCCCGGGTGGTGACGCGGCGATTCGAGCAGCAGCGCGGTTCTCTTCCATCCAGGTGAGTAAGGCCTTCTCATGCGACTGGTTCCATCCGAGCCAGAGTGACTGGCAACGGACGGTGACAATGGATCCGATATCGGTGACGGCATCGACGATCTCACCTCGGGGGAGGTTGTCGACTACCGTGCGGGCGATATCGAGGAAGTCTGGAAACAACGGATTGACTGCCGCGTCACTGAGGTACCGCTCAATGAGCTTTCGGAAGCGTTGGTGCTCTTTGCCGTCCAGGGCGTTCGGAATATACAAATGCCGTGAGACTCTGCTGGAGAAGGTTTGCGCGTCCTCGGCGGCCATCCGCGCCTCAGCATTGCCGATGGGGGTAATGGACAGAATGTAGCCCCAATTGCGTCGCCGGTCCCTAAAATACGAGCCGGGACCCCGGCTAGATGGGGCCCCGGCTAACTCTGGGTCCTAAGTAGGAGGCGCGGACCCTCTGAGTACCCGACTGGGCAGGTCGGGCGTAAGCGCCGCGGCGTTATTGGAGGCTCGCGCACGGCGCCCTGGGCAAGCAACCACAATAGCTTGCGGTAATTATGCTAGAGCAGATACGCAAACTTCGATACGGGTATCATTACCCATTGTTTGACCACGGTTTGAAATTGACAAGTCGTGCAATTACTCGTAAAGTTGATGCTTTACACGCTCACCCGCCTTCGTGCACTCGCGTCATATGTACTTGTAGCAGGCGTTGCGCACTTGCCTTGCCTCCGATCATCGGGCGAATGCATGTGATCCCAATTCAGTTATGCCCGCACTCATCGCGCCCGATGAGTCAGGGCGAGATGTAACCTTCACCTGCCGTAGAGATACACCGCCATAGTGTCATGTCTGCCGTAGAGGCACATCGGAACCAGGAGCAATCCCACATTCACATGCGTGTTGTACGCGTCACGGTCAGCTCCTTCCGCTCCACCGACCAGTGCAATTTCACGCGCGCGTGTGAACGGCGCGAGCCGGAACCAAACAGACCGGAGCATGAGCGTGCAATTCACGCGTACGCGCGAACGGCCAACGGGCAACTGGTCAACGCGCGAACGGCGGTGCCAGCGAGGATGTCCGAAATGAAGATAACGGAGCGATTCACGTACGCGTGGAATGGTGGGGTCTTTCTGTCTGGGTTTCGTGTTGTCGTGGCGCGATTTACGTCCGTGTGGAATAGTGCGATGCTGTCGGAGTCGATCCTGTGCTTGCACGGAGCGATTCACGTACGCGTGGAATGACGACTACAACGCGGTGAGGTGACTGCGCACAAGCCGAGTGATTCACACGCGCCGAATGGCGGTGACCCGCCTAGAGGGAATAACCTTTTGCCCGTGAATAAACTGGCCCACGCGTCGTTGAGGAACCGACCCTTCGTTGCATTAGTCTGCGTCGTCGCATCTGTGCTCGGCGTACTGTCATTGCAGTCAATGCGAAGGGAACTGATTCCTCCCGTAGAGTTGCCTGCTGTTTCGGTTATCGCCATTTCGCCGGGTGCAACCTCCGAGCAAATGAATGAGCGTATCGCAGTTCCAATTGAGCAGCAGGTTGCGACCATCCCGGAAGTTAAATCGACGACGACGACGTCTTCGTCGTCGTACGCGATGATCACGGTCGAGTTGGAGTATGGCACCGATACCGCGCGAGCAACGGCGAAGGTCGAACAGGCGGTCTCTCGCGCCGATACGAATTTCCCGGAGGACACGAGCACCGAGGTGGCCTCGGGCGCGTCTTCGGATATCCCGCTCGCCATGATCGGCGTCACCAGTGACTCCGACGCCCTGCAGACGGCCGACAACATCAGAACCGCCGTTGTTCCTCAACTGGAGAAGATCGATGGCGTAGCCTCCGCGACCCTGGTTGGTGCGCCGGAGCAGCGGGTGACCATTGAACTCAATGCCGAGGCTGCGGCGGCGAATGGCGTGACGCCGCAAGCATTACAGGATGCCATGGATTCCAACGGGTTGGCGGTACCCGTAGGCACGGTAGCGGAAGATGGCAAGAATCTCGATGTCACGGTCGGCCAGCGAATCGATTCGCTGGATGCGCTACGAGCAATTCCTGTCATCACCACCGATCCGGCCACCGGAGAGACTAACGGCTCTGTGCCGTTGGGCGATGTGGCCAGCGTGGAGCTCAGCGGCGCGGATGCAACACTCTCCGCCCGCATCAACGGAAAGTCTGCTGTTGCGTTAGTTGTGTATCCGACGTCGAACGCAAATGTCGTCGACACCTCGCATGAGCTGACCGATACCCTCACCGAGCTACAGCCGTTGGTGGGTGGAGACGCCGAATTCACCACGATATTCGACCAGGCGCCCTTCATAACGGATTCGATTTCGTCGCTCGCCGAAGAGGGCGTGATGGGGCTTGTGATGGCAGTATTGGTGATCCTGTTGTTCCTCCTGTCCCTTCGGTCCACTCTGGTGACGGCGATCTCCATCCCGCTATCGCTGCTGATCGGATTCATCGGGATGAGGGTAGCCGGCTACTCGCTGAACATTCTCACCCTCTCCGCACTGACCATCACCATCGGGCGCGTCGTGGATGACTCCATTGTGGTCATTGAAAACATCAAGCGGCACATGGAGTATGGCGGCGACAGACGCACGGCCATCACGAACGCCGTGCGCGAGGTGGCCTCGGCCATCACCGCCTCTACGATTGTCACCTGCCTCGTCTTCCTGCCAATCGGTTTTGTCTCCGGTATGGTCGGCGAGCTTTTCCGGCCCTTCGCCTTAACTGTGGTGCTGGCAATGGCCGCCTCACTGTTCACCGCCCTCACCATCGTTCCCGTGCTCGCTTACTGGTTCTTGCGCCCCAGCCGCGCTGCACGAGCCGCAGTTGAGGCGACGCCGCAGGGTACGGAGAAGGCGGCGAGGTCGGCGGAACTCTCCGAGCAGAAGGATTCCGACGATAGTGCAGTGGACGCCGATAAAGACGATAGTGCGGCGAGTGCGGATGAATCAGTGCCCGCCATCTCCCCAGCGTGCGAGGACGAAGACGCCGTTCGATTGCGAGCCGAGGAACGGGAGGAAAACACGTGGCTGCGCCGAATGTATCGGCCCGTATTGCGCGGGACACAGCGTCATCCAGTTGTCACCCTGCTTGTTGCCATTGCCGTGCTGGTCGGCACGGGTGCTCTTTTCCCTCTACTCAAGGTCAACCTCTTAGGGAGCACGGGCCAGAATATGGTGTCGCTGTCGCAGAATGCTCCGGCGGGTACAGACATAGAGACCCTAACCGCACATGCACAGACGGCAGAAGCGGCGTTGGAGCAGGTCGACGGCGTGGAAACCGTCGCAACCACGATCTCCCCCACTGGAATCAATTTCAGGGGTGCATCGATCTCCTACACCATCGTTACCGATCCCGACGCGGATCAGGAGGCACTGCGCGATGAGTTGGAGCGGACGCTGCAGGACAACGCGTCGGGCGACGTAGTTTCTGCGGCTGACGTCACCGGACTGACCTCCTCTGCGGTGGAAGTGAATCTGGTTGCCAGCGACGACGAGGCACTTACCGCGGCGAACGACGTACTGTTGGCAGAGCTGCAGGATGTCTCCGGTGCGAAAACGGTAAGTTCCAACCTAGCGACCGAGCAACCGTCGGTGAAGATAACGGTTGACCGCGATGCCGCGGGGGCAGCGGGAATGACGGAGAACGACGTCGTCGGCATGATCTCGGCGCAGATTGTGGCGCCATCCATCGGGCAGATCACGCTGAACAATGTGGATACCGATATCTACGTCAAGCTGGACAGCCCGGCACAGACCGTTGATGACTTACGGAATCTCCAGATCGCGGGGCAACCCATCTCCGCATTCGCTACCGTTGAACAAGTATCCGTGGTACCAACCGTTGTGACCGTGAATGGCCAGCGCACCGCCACCATAACTGTGACACCAGAAGATGCCGACGATCTTGGCGCACTACGAACCGCCGTGAACAACGCGGTGGACTCCGCCGATCTACCCAGCAACGTCATGACCGTCGAGGCAGGTGCCGGAGAACAGATCGGTGACGTTTTCGACCAGCTCGGGCTGGCGCTTGCTGCCGCGATTCTCATCATCTATGTGGTGCTTGTCTTCATCTTCAAGAGCCTGGGCCAGCCCCTGTTGCTACTTATCTCCATACCGTTTGCCGCCACCGGAGCATTCCTCGTGCTGCTAGTGGCCGATATGCCGTTGGGTATTTCTTCTCTGGTGGGCATTCTCATGCTTACCGGCATTGTGGTGACGAACGCGATCGTATTGATTGATCTGATCAACCAACTTCGTCGCAATGGAATGGGGTTGGATGAGGCGATCAGCATCGGAGCCCAGCGGAGGTTACGCCCCATCATCATGACGGCCGTTTCCACCATCGCGGCGCTGCTACCGATGGCCTTCGGCGTCACCGGCTACGGCGGCTTCATTTCGCAGCCGATGGCAATTACTGTGATTGGCGGGCTGACATCGTCTACCATTCTGACATTGGTGTTGTTGCCGGTACTCTATCGATTAACACAGCAAAGGGGAGAGCGTAAACGCTCTCGTCGTCACTGAGGCGGTGCCGCCTCCCGCTGGACCGAGTTCAAGAGATTTCCGGACTAGCTGGGGTTGCCGCTGGAAGAAGTGCTGGGCGAGGTCCTCGGTCGGTGCGTGGGTGATACCTGCGGTCGGCAGGGTGACGACCCGGTAGATGTCTTCGCGCTCATTGCGGTGCAGAGACAGTAGTTTGGAGGTCTAGAGATGTTTGCAGCGGAAGAAGCACCCGTTGACCCATTGACGGAGGCCACTGGAGCGTTCTCCGACTGGGTGTACACCTACGTTTTGATCGGGCTGCTGCTCTTGGTCGGTCTCTACTTCACGATCCGTACACGTGGTGTCCAGTTCCGTGAGTTCAGGCAGATGCTCCGCGGGATCTTCGGTTCGCGCGACAGCGACGGTGACGGGATCTCCTCCTTCCAGGCTTTTGCGATTGGATTGGCCTCACGTGTGGGAACCGGCAATATTGCGGGCGTGGCTCTGGCGATTGTCGCGGGTGGCCCGGGCGCCGTTTTCTGGATGTGGGTCGTCGCACTGGTCGGTATGGCCACCGCCTTTGTTGAGGCGACTTTGGCGCAGCTCTTCAAGGTCCGGTGGAAGGATGGGACGTTCCGGGGTGGACCGGCTTTCTATATCGAGCGTGGCCTTGGCTCGCGTTTCTGGGGTGCGGTATTCGCCGTATTCCTCATCTTCTCTTTCGGTGTTTCATATGAGATGGTGCAAGCCAACACCATCTCGGAGACGCTCGCGAACCATGCCAATGTATCCCCGTGGGTGACTGCCATACTTCTTGCTCTGCTCACACTGCCGATCCTCTTCGGCGGCATTAGGCGGATAGCAAAGGTGACGGAGGTACTTGCCCCGATTATGGCGGTGGTTTACATCTTCATCGCCATTCTCGTGATTCTGCTGAACTATGACCGAATTCTCCCTGTCTTCCAGATGATCTTTGAGAGTGCTTTCGGACTGCGTGAAGCGGTGGCAGGCACCGAAGGTGGCATCGTCGCCGCGATGCTGAACGGCACGCGCCGCGGCCTTTTCTCCAACGAGGCCGGCGAGGGATCGGCACCGAACGCTGCATCCACTGCGCAGGTCACCCATCCGGCCAAACAGGGGTTCATCCAGTCTATTGGCGTGTTCGTCGACACGATTCTGGTGTGCTCGGCGACGGCCTTCATCATTCTGAACGCCGCTCCTTCTGTGTACACCCCGGGCGTGGAAATCGAGATGAAAGGAGCCTCGCTCACCATCGCCGCGCTGCAGAGCGAACTCGGCACGTGGATTGTGCCGGTCATGCTGTTCTTGCTTTTCGTCTTCGGATATTCGTCGATTATCGGCAATTTCGCCTACACCGAGGTCAATGTGGACTTTCTTAGCAAGGGATCGCCGCGGAGTTTCCTGATCGTGTGCGCGGTGACGGTGGCTTCCGTGGTTGTCGGCGCGGTGGCGCCTTTGCAGGCTGTATGGAACTTCGCGGATATCACCATGGCGGGGATGGCGCTTATCAATCTCGTTGCCATCACGCGCCTTGGGAAGTGGGCGTTCGCTGCGCTGCGAGACTACGACGAGAATCCGGAGCGCCCGTTCGTTGCGACGAACAATCCCTATATGCCTGGGGAGTTGCCCACCGATATCTGGGTACGACGCGAGCGTGCGCTGGCTTAATTCGGGAAGCCTGTGACCGCACGCCCTCGCGCGGTGGCGTGGCGCGGGCGGGTGTGCCTCATGTCACACCATTGCTTGGGGTAAGAATACATCTATTCTGCGAATTGCGCCAATTTATTTCCGGTTGGTGGCATGGGTATTGATGCCCATGCTTCTAGCGTGACTCAAGGGCCCCGGGCGGATAACAATAGAAACGTCCGGATGACGGGTTGCTGAACCGCCCGCTCGCCTTAGGCCCACCCGCTCACCACCAACCCTCACCGGGAAGGTTGAAGGAGGAACGAGGAATATGGTCCACTACCGAGCCGCTCTCACGGCCTGTTCCCTTGCAGTTGCACTGGCTCTGGTCGGTGGATGCAGTCGTAACGTCGCGAGTGATGCCGCTGCTGCAGAGAACTCTGCGGCGCCCGGAATTGTGTACGCGAACCCGTCCAATGCCACAGCCGCAGCGGCGCCCCAGGATGCCGCCGCAGATGATTACGAGGATAGTACCGTGGGCGCGGACGTCAATCGCCCGACGCCACTGACTGGCGAGGTCGGCGCTGTTGCCTTGGATGGTGACTACTTCGTATTCGCGGCCGGGGAGAGCGGATACGGCTACATGCGGGTGCCTGCCGACTACGAGTTGCTGGAGCGGCCATACTCGGAGAGTGGAGTTATCGGCGTGCAGGGCTCATCGGGCGAGCGGGTCACATTACATCCGGTGGTGGGGATGACCATCCTCCCCACCGCTGACGAAGCAGTGGAACTCCTGGGAGGCAATGCGCGAGCCTCTGCCGTTCCGGATGATACGGTGTCATCATTGGGTGGATTTCCCGCGTGCGCCGTTCTTGCAACCGAATCCAACGGCAGCGTCTCGCGTATCTACCTTGTTGATTCTGGCGATGGGCTGTGGAACGTGACGGCCACGGGTCCCACATCTTCGGCATTGGATGACGTCGACGCGGTGGCGCAAGGTCTCGTCGTCGTGACGGATGACTGAATGTGGCGGATGGCGCGAGTCTCATGGAGGAGGGCTCTTCGCACCCGCGTCTGTCGCTGGTGTTTCGGCACACGCGCCGCTGTTTCGGCACACGGCATGCGACTTACGGTGCATGCTTGCCGTGCGCGTGCTGACGCCGTCTTGCCGAGAAGACCTTCGGTTGATGATTGCGAGCCGGTGCGTATGCGGTGTTGCAGTTCGGGCAGATGGATGGGAAAACCGGGTGCTCGTCTGTGGGTCAGACGGTCAGGCCCGCTTGCTGTGCGGCGTCGCGCCAGATGCGGGCGTTGCTTTCCGAGGTTACTGCCACGATGATCTCTTCGATTGCGCCGGTGGGGAAGGCATCAGCCGCAGGCTGGCCCGGCTGTGACGTCAGCACCGCAAAAGCGCGGCAGGCGATAGTGGCGCATTCGGTCATGTCCCAACCGTAGGCGCCCGCACCGATTGCGGGGAAGGCAATCGAGTGCAATCCCATCCCCTGGGCGATGTGGAGAGAGTTGGTGAAGCAGGCTGCCAGCTCGCTCGGTGCGACCTGACCGGCGTATCGATTCGGGCCGACCGTGTGAATGACCCAGCGGGCGGGGAGATTGAAACTAGGGGTGGCAACGGCCGTACCGACGGCGAGTCCCTCGGGCAGTGCACTGGCACGCAACTCGCGGCAGGCCGCCAATAGCTGGGGGCCGGCTGCACGATGGATGGCTCCATCAACGCCACCTCCGCCAAGTAGGCTGGAATTGGCTGCATTGACAATGGCATCGGCGCCGACTTGCGTGAGATCCGTAACCGAAATCAACATTCGCATGCCTACACCTTACGCGGGGTCGCTGGGTAACGGCTGGAGTATCGCGAGGGGTATCGGTGCTTCCACCGCTCCAGGTATTGCGACATTGGCAACGGAACAGCGGGGCGACGCCAGCGTACTGCGTGTTGTGGCGCGCTGCATTAGAATCGTCGCAGACCTTTCCGGAGGTGCATATGGACGAGTCGGCGAGCCACAGGGTAGACCGTGCGCGCGTGTGGTTCCGGCACTGGATCGCGGGCGATCCACGGCCGGTGATCGGGGTGGTTCTTGGCGTCGTACTCGCAGTCGTGTGTGCCGCTATCGCCCTTTCCGCGCATGCAAGCATACCGAACCTGGCACTAATGCTCTGTGCCTGTGCAGCGGTTGCCACGTCCGGGATTTGGCCGATCTCGTCTGCGATTTGGCTTGGTGGCGTGCTGACCTTGGTATGGCTCATACCGGGACGGTCGATTTCCGTGGCCGCGGTGTCAATGTTCCTTATGACAGCCATGCTCATCTGGGCTGGGCATCGCCGGGCGGCATTGCCATTTACCGTGTGGTATCTGGTGTGCGTGATCGCAGCGACGGTTCCCGCAACAAGTTCGCGCGTCGAGATGCTGCAGGGTGTTGTGCTGTGGAGCCTCTTCGCCTTGCTTTTCGCGGCGATAGGCGAGCTACTCTTCCGGCAACGCCAGGCGAATATGCGCCTGGAAGAACAGCGTAAGGCAGAGCTGCAAGCCCAGCGGCGTGCTATTGCACGGGAGTTGCACGATACCGCAGTGTATGCAAGTACGATGATCGTTATGCGAGCAGAAGCGGCTCGGTTGCGTGGTACAAATGATCCCCGGTTAGCGGAGGACCTTGACTTTATTGCACGAACTGGACGTGTGGCGACTGCGGACCTCCGGCGCATGTTGGATGTCTTAAGAGTCTCCGACAATATTGATCTTGCCGATGGCGTGACGGCCGCGGAACGCTTCACAATCTCGGACACCTCGCTAACTGCCACTTTGAACGCCCAAATTGAAAAAGTGCGGGCAGCGGGCGTCGTCGTCAATGCGTCCATAGATGGCGATGTGGACGCACTGCCGGAGATCGTCTCCTCAACACTGGCGCGTGTGGCCACCGAGGCTTGTTCAAATGTCGTCAAACATGGAAGTCGTGACGTTCCAGCGACCATAATGATTGATGTCACCGAGGATGGTGTGGACGCACTCTTTATCAACGGGCGTAATCTTCCGGCGAGAGCAGGAGGAGGGCAACTGGCCAACTGGTTCGGGGACTCTAATGCTCGGCCGAAGCTTGGTTTGATCGGCCAACGTGAGCGGATTGAAGCCGTGGGTGGCACCATTGACTTCTCTGGAACAGAGTCGCGTTGGCTTGTGCGTATCACGATTCCGATTGGGAGGTAGGGTGAAACCGTCATGGAGGGGCAGAATCCAACACCGAATCAACAAGCCGCGGCGGTGAACGGTGTGAATCCCTGGGCGGGGTTCACGACGCCGCCGACGAGTTCGCCATCGCATGTGCGAGTTGTGGTGGTTGACGACGACCAAGCGGTGCTTGATGGGATTGCGACCTATCTGGCAACGGCGGATGATATCGAAATCGTGGGTGTGGGAACAACTGGTTTCGATGCGATTCGCCTCGTCCAGGAAAAGATGCCCGATGTTCTCATGACGGATGTGCGCATGCCGGAGATGGATGGCATTACCGCCGCTGCCCAAGTACGTGAGAGGTTCCCACAGGTCAGAGTTGTGCTGCTGACAACTTTCGACGACGACGAAGCGATGCTCACCGGTTTGCAGGCCGGTGCTGCCGGATTCTTGCTGAAGAATACGGCTCCTGAGGACCTCATTAGCGGACTGCGTCAGGTTGCTGCCGGGGGTACCGTCGTTTCGCCCGGCCCGACCTCGCGGCTTGTGAAAAACTACCTTGTTGCGCCGTCGTCGGACTCGGACTACGTTCCGCTTTCACCGCGTGAACTTGAAGTGCTGCAGTTGCTATGCCAGGCGTATTCGAATTCTGAAATCGCCGAGAAGCTCTTCGTCAAAGAGGCAACCATAAAGACCCACGTGGCATCCATTATGACGAAGTTCGGTGTGAATACCCGGCTCAAGATTGTGGTGCGCGCGCACGAGCTGGGGCTGGTGCGGCCTTGAGGGCGGTGCTGCGCTGGTTGCGGAAGCATGCACCCGCTGGTCGTAGATTCCCTGGTTTGGGTGGCAGTGGTGTGTTGATAACGGCTAGCTATGCACCCGCTCGGGCTCGCAGTACATGGTCTGCGGGCCGCTGGTTGCGGCATAGGTGTGCACTTCGCGGTACTACTCGTCCACAAGCTGAAGTTGATAGCGCCTCAATGACTAGCAACATGGCGGGGTATCCCCGCTTTTGAGACGGAATGTGAGCGGGACTTCACCACGACTTTTCGGCGTCAAATGGTCGCTCTCATACTTTTGGGGGATATGGTGCCTTTGCCACCTTCGCTACGCTTGAGTATGTAGGGGAAGGAGGGGCTATGAAAGTAACACACGCGATTGCTGCTGCGGCCCTAGTTATTGGTGGAGGCGCTTTTGCCGCACCTCAGGTAGATCATGTTGCTGTGGAGAATAGCGATGTCGCAAAGGTTCGTGTCATCGCAGGCTCGAATGCTGAGCCGGAATTCCTGTGCACATGGTTCCCGTTCTTGCGTCCGCTATGCGGACCGCTGAACAAATAGGCGGCGGAAGTTTAACGAGAGGCGCGACCATGCGGCTTGCGTATGGCCTTGTCGGCCTGTAAGCAGTGGGTTTCGTGTTCGCCTCAGAATATCGGTCGTCCGTGGCGGCTGGTTGCTAAGCGTTCGGAGACAATTTCATAGGCATCAGGTATCGGATTTGAGGATATTTGCCATTTGGCAAAGCTCACCTCGGCGCCGGGTTTCCGGTATGGGACAGTCCCAGAGGCAAGAGCAGGTCCCGTAGGGAGGTCTCCGTCCCATCCGACTGCGTGTGCCTGATGTATGTGCGTCGGGGCATGTGCCTCTGGAACCGGCGTACGAACGAGGCCCGGGTGGAGCGTGAACATCCGGGCCTCGTTGTTGTCTAGTCGACGGGGTGCGGCCCGGTTGGCGACGGCGCAAGGTTCGTTCAATTGCGCGGGTCAGCCCGCAGCGACGTCGCCCTGTAGCGCCTCGCGAATGCGGGGGACCGCCGCATCAACGCAAACGGCGGCATCTCCGTCGGCATCCCAAACGATAAGCAGCCCCATTTTCTGCATGGTGTTGACCATGCCTTGCCCGCAGTGATTGACGATCACTGCCTCGACGGCGTTTTCGCGCAGCCAACGCACGATTCGTGCATGGTGTGCTCCGTGGGTTCCTGAGTCATGCAGCTCATCCCAGCTGACTTCGTGAACATCCCAGCTTGAAACAGTGTCATCATCCGCAATGTCGACGACGGCGACGTTATGTGCTCTGCCCCAGCGGTGGTCAACTGCGCCATCGGGGGTTACGGGGATCGCGAGTTTCATAGTTCTTACAGTAGGCCATAGAAACGGTGGGCGTGGGCCGGTTGCGCGAAGGATTGCGCGGGTTACGCAGAAGGCGCGGCGGCGGACTGTGCGCGAAAGCCTTCCAGTATTTCGAATCCATCCCGGCCGCGGACTACCGGTACCGAGGGAGGCGCCGCGATTTCACGGCTCTCCATCGTACTTGGCGTTCCGTGTGAGAGAACCTGCTCAACTGGGTTCAGCTCGCGCAGGGCTATGGCCCGGATACGGGAAGGGTGATCGCGTGCCAGCTCGTCATATATGAAGGGATCGTGCTGGCCGTCGTCGCCGATGAGGTACCACTGGATATTCGGGAGAGTTATGAGAAGGTTGCGCAACTGAGTGCGTTTGTGGCTCTCACCGGAGCGGAAGAGGCCGGTGGGGGTGGGTCCCCAGTCGGTGAGTAGTAGTGGACCCTCGGGGAGGTTGTTCGTACGGATGAATGACTGCATGGCAGGTGCCGTGTTCCACGCGCCGGTGGACAGGTAGAACACCGGCGCGTGCGGGTCTCCGGAAAGGAGGTGGCGGTAGAGCTCCGGCATGCCGACGACGGCTTGGCGCGCATCGGTGGGAAGAACAAATGAGTTCCAAGCAGCCAGCAGCATTCGGGGTAGCCAGGTGACCAGGATTGTATCGTCGATGTCTGAAACGATTCCCCACTTCGCCCGCGGATCCACCACGATCACAGGGGCGGTCACCGCCTCGCCAGCTGCGGGTGTGATGGTCGCGTTATGCCATCCCGGTGTCAAGCCATGGTTGTCCGCCACAATGTCGATATAACCGGAGTGGTCCGTGCGGGTGGAGATGACGACGTCGCCGATACTGACGGTGACTGGCAGATACCCGACCTGGGTGGTGAAGAACTGACGCCAGCCACGCTGCGCCTGCGCTTGAGCGTCCACCGCCCGCTGGGTGGCGCGCTCAACCATCTCATTGACGCGGTTGCCTGCCGACGACGGGTTGCCCGCGCCGGTGCGCGGAAGGAAGGGAGTTTTGCCGGTGTGCAGACGCTCGCCGTCGGCGCTGATGTTATTAGGTTTGTACATCAATTGCCGCTGCGTAGCGATGTGTCGGCCGGGCTGTTTGGTGTGAGCGGCAGGCGGTTCAGCGCAGGCGGCAGGGGGATCCGAGTGGTGATGGGCGGGGTCGGCCATGACCGCACGGGCGAGGACGCGAACAGTATCGACCGACCCGTAGCCGGTGTAGGGAAGAATTTGGGGAAGCCAACCGGCAGCGCGGCGGCGCACGATGCCACGCTTGTTGTGTTGGTTTTCTATGGAGCGAACGATGTCGGCCAAACCCATGCGGTCAGCTTACCAAGCCGCAGCATGCGCTTGCGGGCGCCGGTGGCGTCCCGTAGGCAGTATTTGGCCGCCTGAGAGGTATGGCCGTGATGAGCTCGTTCCAGTCGGCACCGTCCGGCCCAGGGGCTCGGATGCGGATGGCAGGCTGACCTTTTCGAAGAGGACTAGAGTAACCCTCACATGTGCAGGCGCGAGAGCCACTAGCAGACCGATATGTCCCCCGAGAGTAGCCCTCACATGCGCAGGCGTGAGCCGACGCTGCAGGCGCGTGGGGGTCCGCCGGTTCTGGCGCACCGCCCACGCGAGCGGCTGCGGAATTGGTCAGATCTCGTAGGTGTTAACCGTCCACGCACGCAACTGGTCGGAGAGTGTGACGCCCAGACCCGGGCGGTCGGAGACAATCATGCGGCCATCCTTGATTTCCATGTGCTCGTTGAAGAGCGGGTCGGGCCAGTCGAAGTGCTCCGCCCACGGCTCCAAGGGATAGGTCGCCGCCAGATGGGAGTGAATCGCCATGGAGAAGTGCGGTGCCACTCGATCAATGAGGCCGCCCCGGATACAGATGGGAGTGAATCTTCATGGAGAAGTGCGGTGCCACCTGAAGCCCGGCCTCTTCGGCCAGAATCAACAGTTTGCGGAACTCGGTGATGCCCCCGATTCGCGGCGCATCGGGCTGGATGAAGTCGCATGAGTGCATTTCAATACGCTTGCGATGCTCGGCCACGGAGGTCAGCATTTCTCCAGTGGCAATTGGGGTGGCAATTTCGCGGGCAAGTTCCGCGTGCCCGGCGTAATCGTAGGCATCCAACGGCTCTTCGATCCAGATGAGGTTGAATTCCTCCATTGCCTTGCACATGCGCATGGCGGTGGGGCTGTCCCACTGCTGATTCGCGTCCACCACAAGCGGGAAGTCATCACCCAGTAGATCACGCATCGCCGTTAGGCGCTCGAAGTCGATCTTGTGGTCCGGGTGTCCCACCTTGATCTTGATGCCGCCAATGCCTGACTCCAGTGCCTCTTTGCATTGTCGAGCACTTCCGGAAGAGGTGAATTGAGGAACCCGCCGGAGGTGTTGTAGCAACGTATCGAATCACGATGCGTGCCGATAAGTTTGGATAGTGGAAGTCCGGCGCGTTTCGCCTTCAGATCCCACAGGGCGACATCGATGGCTGCAATGGCCTGTACGGCCACGCCCGAACGGCCGACCGAGGCTCCCGCCCGCAGTAATTTGACGTGTAGGCGGTCAATATCGTTGGGATCTTCACCAATGAGGTTGTCGGCGATTTCATTCGCATGCGCAAATTGGGCGGGGGCACCGGCACGCTTGGAGTATCCGAATCCGAGGCCCGTGTGGCCGTCACTGGTTTCGAGTTCGCAGAAAAGGAAGTTGACCTCCGTCATCGGTTTCTGCCTGCCGGTGAACACCTTGGCATCGGAGATCTCGTTCTTAAGCGGGAGTACCACATGGGATAGTTTGACGTTCTTAATGCTGTCGGGCATGAATCGCTCCTTGTGTAATCACTGTATCTGAATGACTCTGCGGCCCGTCGGCTTCGATCTGCCTGCAGATTAAGTCCGCGTGCGCATTTCGAGCACGCCACGACGGGCAGGCGATCCAACCGACGTGCCGAGACGCTTCGAGGGGACCGGCAATCAGTGGCTGCGCGAGTCCGTTGGATTCGCGCGACGGAAGTGTGGAGAATGCCGACGGTGCCCCGCGCAATTCGTTGGCAATGCATCGCTGCGACGCCAATGCCGGACGGAACCATCTGGCGAGCCCCAGGCTTGGGAGAGGCAGTGGCGCCGGCATTCATGTACTGATCGACAATCGGTGGGTCTCACATCGGCACAATGACCCTGCCGAATGCGGCGGCCGAACATGAGGCGAATCCGCCCCGCAACCTCGCGTTGGCGGGCCGGATATCACACCATCGCTGATGCGACTACCATGTGTTCATAGTGTCGCGTTTTTGCCCGCCGAACAGGGGACATTATTCGATGACTGAATGTGGCCGAGCCTGTTAGCGCCGCGTGTTGCTGTCATCCTCTTCGGCAGCTCGATGTGTCCAAATCCCGTCCAAACGAAGAACATCCGGTTTTCACCGACGCCGAAATCCGCATGATTCCGCCATTCTTTAAATTGAAACATTCCATTTTGCCATCGTTTGGACGGGATTTGGACAGGCGCGAGCGTGCAGGGCCGCAGCCGACCCGGCCACGGCCCCGCACTATGGGCTCACAGCCACATCTCGACCAGAACCTTGCCCGAAAGATCAGAGTTCTTCGCCGTGACGAAAGCCGCCACCGGATCGTCGGCGGACACGGTATGGGTAATGACGGCGTCGGCAATCTCCGGACGGTTCGCCAGCAACTGAACGGCGTCGTCAATCTCATTGTTGAAACGGAAGCTGCCGCGAATCTCAATCTCCTTGGAGATAACCGGTGCGATGGTCAGCGGCTGCGGACCGCCCGCAAGCATTCCGACCTGCACATGCAAACCGGCCGGCCGCACTGCCTCGAACGCGTTGGAGACCGCAGCGGGCACGCCCGTGCACTCGAGGATGACGTCGAAGTAATTGGTCGGAAGCCCATCACGGTCCGAGCGCAGGGTGCGCGTGACGCCGAGCTGCGATGCTCGCGAAAGCGGCCCGTCCAGAACGTCGGCGGCAACCACCTCAGCAGCACCTTTACTGAGGGCGCCGGCAGCGGTGAGTAATCCGATGGGTCCCGAGCCTGAGACAAGAACCTTCTTCCCCTCCAGGTCGCCGGCAATATTGATTCCATGCAGGCCTACGCCTAGCGGTTCGGATAGTGCCGCCACACGCAGGTCCATTCCAGTGGGTAGCACACGGACCATGTCCGAGCGGACCACCAAGTACTCGGCCATACCGCCCTGTGTGTGTGGATGAGTCGAGGCGGAGCCGAGATAGCTACCTCCGGGGAAGACGCTGGGGCGATCCTCGGCGCCCGGCACCGGCGTTCCGAAGGTAGCTGGGTGAACCGTAACAGGGGTGCCAGGCTCCAGCTTGCCGGAGGGGTCGAGGTCAACGGTTGCTGAGAGCTCGTGGCCGGGGGTCAGGGGCTCGGTAATTGCGTAGGCACCTACCGCGCCGTCGAAGTAGTAGTGCAGGTCCGATCCGCAAACGCCAACATAGGCGACGCGGAGCCGAACCTGCCCCTCACCGGGTTCCGGTAAGGGTACCTCCTCTATATGTAGATCTTCTTTGCCGTGAATATAAACGGCACGCATGGCAACCTCTTTCTTTTGTGATTGTTCCTTCTATGGAGTGCATATGCCGTGATGAACCGCGCGACACCGCGGGGTTCATCACGACGTGTGGATAGTGGTGGTGACTGGAGTATGTGGATGGACTAAGCGCGTGATCTTGGCGGATGGAGTAGGTCTTTGAAACTGTTGGTACTACAACGATTCATCGCACCGTGCGGAACCTACGCTGGGTTGAGGCTGCCACGAGTCGGACTAGTGCAACTGTGATGGTCCGACTCGTGGCGACGAGAGCAATCAGAACATGCCGCCGACGACGAAGATGACCAGAGACAGAGCGAACACCATCACCGATTCGAGCGCCTGCTGGACTGTCCAGGTTCGCAGCGTGGTAGCGGTATCCATGCCGAGCAGGCGGCCAACGAGCCAGAATCCGGAGTCGTTGACGTGGGATGCGAAAACAGAGCCTGCCGCGCAAGCCAAGGTGATCGCCACAACCTGCATGGGACTGAAATTACCGTCTAGTACCGCAGGTGCCATCAGACCGGCAGCGGTCGTAAGAGCGACTGTGGCTGAACCCTGCGCCAACCGTAGCGCGACCGCAACCAGATATACGGCAACGATCACCGGCATGCCCAGATCGCCAAGTGCCTCTTTCAATGCGTTACCGATACCGGACTGGCGCAGCACTCCTCCGAACATGCCACCGGCACCGGTAATGAAGACGACCGAGGCGATGGGGCCAAGCGAAGAATCGAGAAGCTTCTCCAGCGCTGAGCCGCCCTCGTGGCGCCGCAAACCGAGCACAAGGATAGCAACGATCACCGCGATGAGCAGCGCGATACCGGATGTCCCGAGGAGTGTAAACACCTTGGCCCATGTGGGTAGGGAGACCTGGGAGAGTTCGGGTTCGGGGTTGTACTTGCCGAATACATCCGCCTTCGTCATGAAATCGACGCTCGTGTTCAGGAAAATCAAGAGCATCGGGAGTAGCAACACGCTGATAACGGTTCCCGTCTTCGGCGGATTCGCCACCGTACGAGTCTCGCCGCCGAAAATCGTGTTCGAGATGTCGATATTCGGGAATCGACGCGCACAGTAGCGGCCCCACAGAACGCCGGTGACGTAGAAGGTCGGAACTGCCACCACGATACCAGCGATAATAAGGACGCCTAGGTTGGTGCCGAAGAAGCTGGAAGCAGCGACCGGGCCGGGATGCGGCGGCACGAACACGTGCATCACCGAGAAGGCGACGGCGGTGGGGAAGGCGTAGAGCAGGATGGGGCCACCCAGACGTTTCGCAACAGCGAAGACGATTGGCAGCATCACGACGAGGCCGGCGTCGAAGAACATTGGGAAGCCGAGGAGCAACGAGGCGATGCCGAGTGCGAACGGTGCGTTTCTCTCACCGAAGGTTCGGATCATAGAATCGGCCAGTGCCTGTGCGCCGCCGGAGTTTTCTATAAGTTTGCCCAACATTGCGCCCAGCCCGACTAATATACCGACGCTTCCCAGCGTGGAATTGAAACCACTCATGACCACGTCATATAAGCTGCCAATCGGGATTCCGGCTGCCAATGCGGTCAGAACGGACACGATAACAAGCGTCAGGAATGCATGCAATTTGCAGACGATGATGAGCAGCAAGATCAAAAGAATCGCTGCGGCCGCGATCCCCAGCAAGGGGCCGGCACTCATTGTCTGTTCCCAGTTTTCCATGGAGGTCTCCATTGACATTACAAGCAGGACCAGGATCCCGATAAGCGGGATGTGTGTGCCCCGATCACCGCTTTGTGGCGGACAAATGATGTACGCCGAGCGTGCGGGCGCGTGACCCTTCTGCTACGGCACCTGCCATCTTAGTACGGCTGGTAGACTCAATTGTACAAACCCGAATCTGAGCCGTTTGGGCCCTATGTCCACTCGCGTCTGGCCTCTGGGTTGTCCAGTCAGCTATCGATGTCCGCGGTAGTCACGTGCGCGGGCGGCGCAGTCTTGGAATCCTGGACGAAAGAGCCGAACGCAGCGGCTCACAACGGCATACAGTGGTAAGGAGCCTCAATCGCTGCGGTGATTGGCGGCTCCAGCGGTGAACAAGGGAGTAGCCGCATTCAAAAGAGAAAGGTGGCGGAATGCAAAGGTTGCACCGAGATGACCTGTATCAAGACAAGGTACTTGCCCAGCGCCTGATCGGAGCAAGTGCTCCTGAGAAGACGGGGATTGTCCATATTGGCCTGGGCAATTTCCATCGTGCCCATGCGGCTGTTGCGACGGCGGAGGCCCTTGCGGCGGAGCCCGGGGACTGGGGTGTGGTTGGAGTGGCGATGCATAGCCACGGCGTCGTTGATCCAATGCGCGAACAGGGCGGCGCCTACTCGGTACTGCAGCTGACACCGCGCGGCGAAGATGTGGGAATCGTGGACGTACACCGCGCCTTTTGCGTTGCCGCCGACGAACCTGAGGCCGTCGTCGCGCAAATCGCCGCTCCCGAGCACAAGATCGTCACACTGACGGTTTCCGAGCAGGGATATCACAAGGATGAGATGACCGGAGGACTCGACACCGCCCACCCGGACGTGGCTGCGGATATCGCCGGCGCCGGCCCCAGCACGCCGGTGGGACTGTTGGCACGTGGGCTGCAGAAACGGTTTGCCGACGGCGGGGCACCGCTGACGATTCTGTGCTGCGACAATATGCAGGCGGGTGGGGCGCTTGTGCGCCGCCTTGTCACTGAGTTCTTGCAGGCTGTGGACGCGGAGTCGGCATTGCTGGATTGGATGGCGCACTCTGTCACCTTCCCCAATTCAATGGTGGATCGTATCGTTCCGGGAACGACGGATAAGACGCGCGCGGACGTTGAGCGTATTGCCGGTTATCACGACGACGTGCCGGTTCCTACCGAAGAGTTCACCATGTGGGTGATTGAGGATAACTTTGCTGCGGGTCGGCCTGCATGGGAGAAGGCGCGCGGAGTCATCTTTTCCACCGAGGTGGAGAAGTACGAGCTGGTCAAACTGCGCATTCTCAATGCCTGCCACTCCCTGATCTCCTATCTCGGCGTGCTCGACGGGCGGGGCACTGTTCCTGATGCGCGCACCCAGCAGTTCATTGAGGATTGTGTGCGCCATCTGATCGGTGACGAGATGCTTCCCTCGATTGACCTGCCGGAGGGATTCGATCCCGAGAATTACGTGGCGCAGCTCTTTGATCGCTGGACGAACTTCGCGCTGGGAGACAGGACGGCGCGGATTTGTTCTCATGGAATCGTGCGGCTCAATCAGCGAGTCATCATCCCTGGTACTCGACTGTTGGCACAGGGGATAATGCCGCAACAAATCGCGTTGCTTTTCGCCTCCTGGCTGTGCTGCACATGCCCGCCGCCCGGCTTCGTGCCGGATGCGCTTGTGGAAGAGATCGTCGAGCCGCGGCAGCCCGAACTGCGTGCCGCCTCTGATGCTGCCCTCGCTGCGGCCGGACCGGACGCCAATCCGGTAGCGGTCCACGTCGACGCGATTCTGCGCGGGGGATTCTTTGCCAGCGAGTTGACTGCCTACGAGGCCTTCAATCAGCGTGTGACGGAACTGGTACAGCTGATCGTGAGTAGTGGAGTACGTGCAGCTGCGCAGGACGCCTTGAGTAAGAGGCTTTCAAGCATCTAGGCGTGTGGCCCCGCCGGGCATAGCAGAGGTTGTGCCCGACGGGACGTCTCGCCTCGTTACGCACTGCGGTCGTTACGCACCGCGACTGTATCCCCACCGGGGTTTACATTCGGTCTGCGAAAAGTGTGAGGCGGATGGAGTAGAGGCTCGCGTTGTAGAGATGGTTGCCGTACTCAACCACACGCCCGGCGGCGTCGTATGTGGTGCGTTGCATGGTCAATAACGGTGCGTCAACCGGGACGCCAAGTTGCTCCGCGTCATCAGGCGTGGCATTGCGTGCGCCGACCGTCTGATGAGCTGTCATCATGGAGACTCCGGATTCCTTCATGGCGGCATAAAGGCCCTGCTTTGAAAGGACCTTCAAGGAGGGGCAGACGTCCAGAGGCACCAGATTCGTCATAATCGCCAACGGGCCGGTCTCGATCGAACGGATGCGGCGCATGCGGACGATTTCCGTATCGCGAGCGCATTCCAGAGCTTCCATTTCCGCGTCATCGGCGAGCACTATCTCATACGATATGACTCTCGTACTGGGCGTGAAACCGGCACGTTTCAGGTCGTCATTGAAGGACGTGAGGCTGAGTGGACGGTGAATTCGAGTGGGTGCGACGCGTGTACCGGACCCGCGCTTACGGCGGACGAGGCCTTGGCTAACGAGTTGCTGCAGTGCGTGCCGTGCGGTCGGCCGCGATACTTCCAGCCGTTGTGCCATGGATACTTCATCTTCGATTAAACTTCCCTCCGGGATCTCGCCGTTCAAGATGAGGCGTTCGATCGGAGCTGCAATCTGCTTGTAAAGGGGAACCGATGAGTCCCTATCCAGTTCGATGGCAGGAACGAAGGGGGCAGCATCGGCTGGCTGGCCTGAACTACCGGTTGCTGGGTTCATCTCGCCGCCTTGGAGTGTCGGTACGAAGGGTATATCCGGCATTCTAGCGTCTCCACCGCCGGTGTGGCGGCCCTTACGTGTGGGCTAGGTCATGGATAATGAAGTTATTAAGCGAATCAATATTGGCTAACAGTCCTCCGACCAGCACATTTGCGTCGCGCGATCCAGAGTTTCGAAGTCGCAGATAATCGACTATCTGCTAACGCGTCGGCGTGTTGCGTTCTTCTCTCGTCAGTTCTTCTCCCGTCAATTCTTCTGTCATGCCTTCCTCTCTGGTCAGTCCTCCTCCTTCGCCAGGGCTTTCACACCGGCCTCAAGAGTTGCGATGATCTTGTCGACGTCGTACACGCATCCGCGCCACATGCCGCCGGAGACATCCTGCAGGGCCGCCCACAGCCGGGTGTCATCGGGGAGATCGGGATCGGGCCGCAGGCTGACGGGAGTGTTGCGGGCAGCCAACTCGGCTGCTCCTTGCTGCGGAGTCAACGGTTTCTCCGCGGTTCCGATAAAGTTCAGGGAGCCATCGAGTTTTCGGGTATCGACGACGATCTCCACGACGTCGCCGTTGCGCAGTTTCCCAATCGGCCCTCCGGCCAGTGCCTCCGGCCCAACATGGCCGAAACACGCCCCGGTCGAGACTCCGGAGAAGCGAGCATCGGTAATGAGGGAGACGTGCTTGCCAAAGGGCAGTTTCTTCAGGGCGGAGGTCACCTGATAGGTCTCCTCCATGCCTGTGCCACGTGGCCCGGCACCGAGGACCACCATAATGTCTCCGGCAACGATATCGCCCGCCTTTATGGCGGCGATAGCCGCCTTCTCCGAGGTGAAGACCTTGACGGGAGCGGTATGCCGGAATACGCCGTCGTCGTCAATCACACTCGGATCAATGGCCGTGGACTTCACGACGGAGCCTTCCGGCGCGATATTGCCGAGAGGGAAGGTGACGGTGGAGGTCATTCCGCGGGCAGCCGCATCATCCGGGGTCATGATGACCTCGTCGGGTTCCACGCCGTCGACCTCGCGTAGACGCTGGCGAATGCGGGCGCGCCGCTCACTGTTTTCCCACCAGTCGAGGTTCTCGCCGAGGGTCTGTCCGGTTGCCGTGAGAACGTCTTCGTGCAGTAGGCCCAAACGCCGCAGGTGTAGCATGACTTCGGGAACGCCACCGGCCAGGAAGACGGAAGCGGTCGGATACATCACCGGGCCGATGGGTAGCACGGAGACCAGACGTGGCACCCGCCGGTTGATGCGCGCCCAGTCGGCGACGGAGGGGACTCGGCATCCGGCGTGGTAGGCAATGGCGGCCAGATGGAGTAGGAGGTTGGTGGATCCACCGAAGGCGGCGTGCAGCACCATGGCGTTCTCGACGGCGTCGTCGGTGACGATGTCCTTGGTGGTGATTCCGGCATTCTTGAGTTTGAGCAGTGCCCGAGCCGAGCTGCGGGCCAAATCAATCCAGATCGCCTCGCCCGAGGGTGCAAGAGCGGAATGCGTGATCGCCAACCCGAGCGCCTCGCCGACCACCTGCGAGGTACCGGCGGTGCCAAGGAACTGGCAGCCGCCTCCGGCGGAGGCGCAGGCACGGCACCCCAGGGTGACGGCATCCTCAAAGCTCATCTCACCACCGGCATAGCGCACTCCGATGGTCTGGATCGTTCCGGCGTCTTCACCGTGGGAAGGCATCAGCGTAGATCCACCCGGAACCAGGACGGTTGGCAGATCGTGCTGCGACGCCAATGCCATCATGAGGGCGGGAAGCCCCTTATCGCAGGCGGCGATTCCGAGCACGCCCTTGCGGTCCGGTAGAGAACGGATAAGACGCCGGAAAACTGTTGCGGCATCGTTGCGGTAGGCGAGGGAATCGAACATGCCGGTTGTGCCCTGAGTGCGGCCATCGCACGGATCGGAGACATAGGCGGAGTAGGGCAGGGTGTTGTGCGCAGCCAACTCCTGCGCCGCAGCCTCCAACTGGAGACCGAGCTCGTAATGGCCGGTGTGCAGCCCGAGGGCGGTCGGAAGGCCATCGCGCTCGCGAATCCCGGCGAGCGTGCTGATCATCATGATGGCGTCGTTGCCGAGCTCGGCCGGATTCCACCCCATTCCCGCGTTGAGCGTCATTCCGAAGATACTGCCGCTGGGAAGTGTGCGTAACTGGTCCGGGGTCAGGGGCAGACGGCCCGCCGGGCCGTCGCGATGGGTGTGCGCCTGGTAAATTGCCGGGTCGTCTTCGGTGTAAATGTCTTGCATGATCGTGTCCTCGTTGAAAGGTCGGTGTGTTTTGGGGCCGGATGTGTGAAGGTTCGGATGTGTGAAGGTTCGGATGTGCGAGGGGTTCTGTTGTGTGAAGGGCTCTGTTGTGTGCAAGGTTCGGCACAACTCGTTTGACGGCGCGCGCAACACGTTGTGCCGCAGCGCTACGTCGCATGCAGCCGTGGCTGTCTCCCATGCACTATGTTCCACGTACCCGTGTTGGCACAGGAAACGAGGCTGTGTGCAGACAGTGTCATAAGGGGCGCGTGGCGGGAAGGAGGCGGAGTCCGGCCTCAGCGATAAGGGCGGTGGCGCGCTGCAGAATCGCGTCGACGGCCTGCTTCTGTGCTTCGTTCAGCGGTGCGCACGAGGTACGGCACGCCTGCGCGACCGGTACGCCGCGCCATGCCATGGCGTATTTGAGTATGGGAGTGAAGTTAGGGGTGATGTTGTATAGGGGTGCAAGGGTGTCGATTATGTGCTGCAAGCGCGCGCTTGCCTCCCAGTCCTGGTCGCGGCACGATTTCGCCCAGGCGGCGCATACCTCCGGGTAGATGTTGGAAAGGCCGGCAATACAGCCGCTGCCTCCCGCCAGAGCGTTGTGCGCGAAGTTCTCATCCAGCCCGGAGTAGATTTGGAACTCCGGGCGATTCGGCAGAATCGTGTCGATGAGCTCGCGGGTATGCGACATTTCGGGGAGAGTGTCCTTGATGCCTACGATATTTGGGTGATCTGCCGCTAGGCGCCGCACCAGCGCGGCACTCAATGGGTTTCCGGTGCAACCGGGGAAGTTGTACAGGTAAATGCTTCCCGTGACGGCTGTGGCGACGGCGTCGAAGTGATGGTAGAGATCTTCCGGTGAGAGCTGGAAATAGTAGGGCGCGATGACGACGACGCCGTCGGCGCCCGCCTCCAGCGCGTAATGAGACATTTCAATGGTCTCGGTCACCGAGTTACAACCGGTTCCTACCAGCAGGTGGGTTCTACCCGCGACATGCGCGGTCGCCAGGTCGATGAGGCGCCGCTGCTCCTCATGAGGGATGGCGTAGAACTCGCCGATGCTGCCCAGTAGCAGTAGTCCATCGACTCCGCCGTCGATGAGGAAGTCATGGACGGCGCGATTGGCCGCCTCGTCCAGAGTGCCGTCGTCGGTGAAGGCGGTGATAACTGGTGTGATGTACCCAAGTTTGTGCTGCATGTTCGTTCCTTTACGTGTTAGTGCCGGGGTGATATCCCGGTTGGTACCGGGGTACCGGGGTGGGGCCGGGTTGCTGCCGAGCAGATTTGCCGTATCGGGAAGTGGGTACCCCGTTGTTCTCCCTATAGACCGCGGTCACCTCCATTTCCCGGTTTTCGCCAGTTCTCCGCGAATCACCCGGAGCCTTAGCGAAAATCCGGAGGTCTTAGCGGCTTGGCTGCTGGGATGCAGCGCGCCCGCGCCCTGCCGACCAATCTGACCGAGTCGATGCAGCGCGCCCGCGCCCGGCTGAGTCGGACGCGGGCGGTGTTGTCGTCGGCAGCAATGAGCCGCTGCTGGCGATTAGCAACGCTCAGCTCTGCAGTTCCTCCGAACGGTCTCCACTCCACAGGGTGTGGAAGATGCCCTCCTTATCAACACGCTGGTAGGTGTGTGCGCCGAAGTAATCCCGCTGCCCTTGGATGAGGTTGGCGGGAAGGCGGTCTGCGCGCACGCCGTCGTAGTACGCCAGCGATGAGGCGAACACCGGAATGGGTACGCCGGTGCGGGCCGCGTAAGCAACAACCCGCCGCCAGGAAGGAACGGCCTTGCCGATCTCCTCGGCGAAGTAGCTGTCCGCGAGCAGCAGGGGGAGCTGCGGGTCACGCTGGTAGGCGTCGGTAATCCTGCCGAGGAATACTGCACGGATAATGCAGCCACCGCGCCAGATACGCGCCATGGCACCCAGGTCAACGTTCCACTCATATTCGTCGGACGCCTTCCGGATGAGTTCGAAGCCCTGCGAGTAGGCGACCATCTTCGAGGCATACAAGGCCTGGCGGACATCTTCGATGAAGGTTTCCCTATCCTCGACGGGCACCGTCTCGACCCCGGCGGTCAGGCCACGCCCGGCCTCGCGCTGCGCGACGGAACTGGACAAGCCACGAGCAAAGGTGGCCTCGGCGATTCCGGTGACCGGTACACCCATCTCGGCGCCGTTCTGCACGGTCCACGTTCCGGTGCCCTTCTGCCCGGCGCGGTCGAGGATGATATCGACGAAGGGTTTGCCGGTCTCGGCGTCGGTATGTGCCAAGACCTCGGCGGTGATCTCGATCAGGTAGGAACCGAGTTCGGTTTCGTTCCACTTGCGGAATACCTCGCCGATCTCCGGCGCGGACATTCCCAGCGCGGTCGACATGATGTAGTACGCCTCGGCGATAACCTGCATATCCGCATATTCAATGCCGTTGTGCACCATCTTGACGAAGTGTCCGGCACCGTCTGGACCCACGTGCGTACAGCATGGCTCGCCATCGACATGGGCAGAGATCTTCTCGAACATCGGGCCGAGGCGTTCGTAGGATTCGGCCGTTCCACCGGGCATAATCGACGGGCCGTTGAGCGCGCCCTCTTCGCCACCGGAAACACCGGAGCCGACGTAATGCAGCCCGCGTGCCCGGATATCGGCTTCGCGGCGGCGGGTGTCGTGATAGTTGGCATTTCCGCAGTCGACGATGATATCGCCGGGTTCCATCAGGTCAGCCAGATCGTCGATAACCGCATCGGTTGGCGCGCCCGCCTTCACCATGATGATGGCGACCCGTGGCCGCGACAGTGCAGCCACGAAATCGCGCAGAGACTCAGCGGGGTAGAAGACGCCCTCGTCCCCATGTTCGGCTATAACCTTCACGGTCCTGCCTGCCGAACGATTATGAATTGCAACCTTGTAGCCATTGCGGGCAAGATTACGTGCCAGATTTGATCCCATAACGGCCATGCCGGTGACGCCGATATCGGCGGTTCCCTGCGGCGGGGTAGGGATGGACATACTCACTCCTTAGGTGTTGCGGCGACAACGTCACCTGTTTATATCAGCAGTACAGCAGCAATTGCCGCCGCGTGATGTGATTCGGCGGCAATTGACATACACGCTGCCGCACCGGTGTGGTTGAAGGGATGGAAGGTGACCACACCGGCACGGCGGCTCCCACTCAGGTCTTATCCGAGAGCGGCGGCGACGACTGCCTTCGCCTCGTCCTGCACCTGCGTGAGGTGCTCCTCTCCCTTAAAGGACTCGGCGTAAATCTTATACACATCTTCGGTGCCTGATGGGCGCGCTGCGAACCAGGCATTCTCCGTGCAGACCTTGAGTCCACCGATCAGGGCATCGTTTCCGGGGGCGCGAACCAGTTTCGCGGTGATGTGCTCACCGGCGAGGGTGCTGGCGGCGACATCCTCCGGCGCGAGCGCGCCGAGCTTGGCCTTCTCCTCCTTGGTGGCGGGGGCATCGATACGCGCATAGGAGCTGGCTCCGTAACGCGCAACCTGATCCTCATGCAGTTGCGACGGCGATTTCCCGGTCACCGCCATGATCTCCGCGGCAAGAAGATCCATAATCAGGCCGTCTTTGTCCGTTGTCCACACGGTGCCGTTGTTACGTAGGAATGAGCCGCCGGCGCTTTCCTCGCCACCGAAACCGATGGTGCCGCTCAGGAGGCCGGGAACAAACCACTTGAAGCCTACGGGAACCTCGACGAGTTGCCGTCCCATACCGGCCACCACCCGATCAATCAGCGAGGAAGACACGAGCGTCTTTCCAACCCCCGCCTGGGCGTTCCAGCCGGGGCGGTGTGAGAACAGGTATTCGATGGCAACTGCGAGGTAATGGTTTGGATTCATCAGGCCGCCGTCGGCAGTGACGATACCGTGCCGATCCGAATCGGCGTCGTTGCCGGTGGCGATATCAAAGGGCGTGGAACCGTCCGCACCCGGCGCCATGCGTTGGCGCAGGGATGCCATGGCATTGGGTGACGAGCAGTCCATGCGGATCTTGCCGTCCCAATCCAAGGTCATAAATGCCCAGCGTGGATCGACCTGCTCGTTGACCACGGTCAGATCCAGTCCATACCGTTCGCCGATGGCTCCCCAGTACTCGACAGAGGCTCCGCCCATTGGGTCGGCGCCAATGCGCACCCCGGAGTTATGGATCGCCTGGAAGTCGATCATGGTGGAAAGCGACTCGACATAGGCGGAGAGGAAGTCATGCCCTCTCACCCGATCACTTTTTTCGGCCTCCTCATAGGGGATCCGCTTGATGGACTTCCAACCCTCGCGCAGGATTTCGTTGGCGCGGGCGGCAATCACCTTGGTGGCATCGGTATCCGCCGGGCCACCGTTGGGCGGGTTGTATTTGAAACCGCCGTCGCGTGGCGGGTTGTGCGACGGAGTGATGACGATACCGTCGGCAAGACCGGGCCCGGTGGTGCGAACCCCGGCGTCGGTTCCGGCACCATTTGCCGTCAGGATGGCCAGCGATACGGCCGGGGTCGGTGTCCATGAACCGCGGGCATCCAGGCGCACGTCTACGTCGTTGGCGACGAGGACTTCCACTGCCGTACGCTCGGCGGGTTCAGACAGTGCATGCGTATCACGGCCGATATACAGCGGGCCATCAAAGCCCTGCGAGCGTCGGTAATCGATGATCGCCTGAGTAGTGGCGGCGATATGCGCCTCATTGAAGGCACCGTCCAGGCTTGAGCCGCGGTGGCCAGATGTTCCGAACACGACGGCCTGCGCCGGGTTCGCGGGATCGGGCTCAATGTTGTAGTAGGCGGAAAGGAGCTCGTCAACATCGATGAGGTCCTCGGGTAGGGCGGGAGTTCCAGCACGTTCATTCATAGTTCTGATTCTTGCACGTTCCGTGCGAACGTGGGAGCCCAGTCGGCGAATTGCCCGGAATTCGCATGGTGGAAGTATCTTGTTATACCTTGCACGGGCTGGCAACCGGCGCACGTACCTGGCAGTGCACGTGGAAGTACCTCGTCGTACACGCACTGGGCGGTGCCAGTATTATTCCGCGATGCGTTGCGCGATCCGGAATCCTTCGCTGGAGTAGGTGATCTCCCATTGGCCGCCGAAGTTCTCCGCCGCCCAACGCGTCAGTTGTTCCGGGGAGAATGGCATGACCGCGCTTTGCGGGCTTGCGGCGACGACGTCGATGGCTTTCTGCGCGCCGGATCTCGTGCCATCAGTCGAGGTGCCAGTGGACGGGTCGTAATAGAGCCCGGCCGTCGAGTTGCCGGAGTTGACCGTGCCCTCCCAATACACCGTATTACCGGGTACCAGGTAGGCCATGAGCCAGATATCCGTACACACGTTGTGCCCGGTGCCCAGGGTGTCCACGAGGCCCCATGCGGCGTCGCGCGAACTCTGACTGGAGTAGCCTCCGATGGTCTCGCCGCGCAGCATTGTTCCAATGGCGCCGTTGAAAGTCATGGTGGCGCTAGTGGCAAGTGCGAGGCAGGTGCCTACGGCGGCGGCCTTCTTCTTCCAGTGGGAACGGAGCCGCGTGCTGCCGCGCAACCGCTCCACCCCGTCAATAAGCGCGATAGAGGCGATTGGCATCAAAATAGCGGAGTAGTGCCAGCCCCATCCCCAGTAGTGCGTCACATTACCGGCGAAACGCCACACCAGGGTGGGGAGCATCAGCCATATGTAGGGGCTGCGCAGGCCGACAACGCCGCTCGCGAGTATCAGGAGGAGGGCGGTGACCTCCTTTTGCCCGGGTCCGAAGAAATTCGTGAGCCAGCCAAGAATCCCGGGGATGTCCGTCTGTGTTTCGCTGAGATTTCCGGTGTAGTTCCACGTGCCGTACACGTTGAACAGGGGCAGGATGATGAAGGTAGATACGACGAACCAGAAGAATCCCCACAGGATGCACAGCAGCCCGGTTGTGGCTTCGCGTGTGTGGAGGGTGCGGCGGAAGAAAGCGTAGGTCCGTGCCGGGAATTGAGAAGCGGACGCGTTGAGCGACGTCGACTCGTGAGTGGCAACGGAAGTGACGGCAGGCAAGGAACTGACGGCATCGGGTTGCGACTGGGCTGCAGGTAGATCCGCCCGGTCCTCTCGGGCAGTGACAGCGGCGGCGGGGGCGGACTCCCGCCCCCATTGCATCCAGATGAGCACGGCTCCGAAAGCCACAACGGTTAGCCCGAGGTCTTCTTTGACGAACACGATTGCTGCGAGTTCGATAAGAGCCAGGCGGTGCCGTCCTTCCAACCAATGCGAGAGCCCAAAGGCCAGGAAGACCACGGCGAAGCAGTACTCGTGGAACTGCACGGACAGTGCGGAGGCGAGGCCCCAGGAGAATAGGTAGGCGATGCCAACGAGCGTTCCCCACAGTCGACCGAGCCGTGCCCGGGCCACCCGTGTGATGGGTTCGGCGGAAAGGGCGAACAGGAGTGCCTGCAACACCAGTAGCGAGAGCCCGCTCGGCCAAATCTTGAATACGATGCCCGTTACCAGTAGCACGGGATGGAAATGATCGCCCCACAGATTGAAACCCGGCTCTTTGATATCGACGATGGGCGTCTCAAGATTTGCGTAACGTTGGGCGAGTTGGGTGAAAATACCCTGGTCCCAGGACGAGGAGAAGAAGGCATCCCACTGCCGGATGGCGTAAGCGGTGAAAAGCACGGCCCCGACTGCGGTCACGATCCATGCCACGGCGTCGAAACGTGGAAACCTCGCTGCGAAGCGGTGTGATGTACCCGCTTCGGAGGTTACGGACTCATCGGAGGTGACAGGTCCATTTGGGGTCACGTGTGTGCCCTCCGACGCCATTAGACCACATCCTTCTTCGTAAGTCGGCGCAGCGCGAGCCAGCCGATCGGCACCGGTCCCCAGAAGGTGAGAAGGCGGTAGAGAACCGCGGTGGAGAGAGCCACCGAGTAAGGCACGCCAGCTAGCGTGAGGCCGCCGGTAAGCGCGGCCTCAACCGGGCCGATACCACCGGGGGAGGGCACAACCGAGCCGATGGAGTTGGAGACGAGATAGGTAACCGCGAGGGTCACAATCGATAGGGTCTCGTTGAAGGCGGCGAGGCAGGCGCCGAACGCCGCCACATACCCAACCGTCTGTACCACGCATCCGAAGAAGCCGTAGAAGATGCGCCGCGGGTGAGTGGCCAGCCAGACGAGACGCGGCCACACCTTGTCAAGAGTTGGGCGAATGCGTTCCAGCAGCCAGCGGCGCAGGGGCGGAATCAGCCAGATGGCCACGATGACGGCGACGACGATACCCAAAACTAGCAGTATTGTGCCGGAGGGAATAGACAGACTGCCGACTTGGTCGGTGAGTAGCCCGAGGAGTATGAGCAGCAGAATTGTGGTGACGAACTGCGCTACCTGCACCAAGGATACGGTTGCCACCGCAATGGCGATGGGAACCTTTTGCCGTTGTAGGAAGCGGAGATTCAACGTCGCGTGGCCAATACCGGCGGGCGCCACCAGAGAGACGACCGATGCCGCCAACTGCACCATGGTGGTGCGCCCCAGGGTGAGGTGCTCTGCTGTGAAGGCTTTGAGGGTGATGCCGGCGCCGAGGTAAGTCAGGCCGCTGGCGATAATGCCGAGCAGGATCCACAGGGGCTGGGCTTGGACCAAGGTCTTCTTCAAGTCCTCGAAGTTGATGGATCCAAGCAGGATGAATACCGCGATAAGACCGACGGAGACCGTGATAACGGTTCTGGCGGAGAAACGCCGCAGTTGCATGGGCTGGGTTTCGGCTGCTGCGGGAATCGCCACCGTCATGGCGTCGCGAAGTCGCTGCAATTCGCGTTTATCTGTCAATGCCGAGCGGGTCTCGTTTGGAAGGATGGCAGCCTGCAGAATCGGTGCCAGGGAGACAATCTGATCGACCGGCAGGCACCGCTTCGCCGAAGCTATGGCCCGATCAAAGCCAACCGTGGTTGCCAACATGGCCATCGCCTGCGCCATATCAATCCGCCGGGTAATCTCCGAGGCTGCCAATGACCCATTCTCCCAGTGGAGGATTTCGGCATGGCCGTCACGCAGGGCGACGACGCCGGCCCGGATGTCTCCATGCGAGAGGCCGCGGCGATGCGCGCGTTGTAGGACGTCCCATACCTCGTCGAGGGCACTATCCGGGATAGTATCGGCATGAAGTGCGGAAAAGGCGGTGGCGCCGTCCACTTCAAAAGCAACGGCCATGGACGTGTCCGAACCTGCCACTCGTACCGGACGCTGTGGGCACACTCCCATGTTTGCAGCGGTGAGTTCCATAAGCACGACGCGATCAGTTGACGCCTCGATTGTGCGCTCTGATCGGCGGGTGGAGGTGGTCAGAACAATGCGGTTCCACATCGTCGCCAACAGTCCGACGATTTGCTGATCAGCGTCGAGGAGGGCGAGGTGGAAATGTCTGCCCGTAACGTCCGTGACAATGTAGTTGCGGGAGGCCTCCTCTCCGAGGGGCGGATGGTGTGCATCTATGGTGACAGCCCGCAACTGCCAGGCGTTCAAATCATCGGCAACGGTAAGGGATCCGGATGAGGTATCTTCCGGGGGTGCGATAACTGAAGCATCACCCGCACCACCGCTCGGAGGTATCTGATCGACCGGCGATCCTTCGTTGCCTACCGTTGTAGCGCCGCAGGTGGGCAGTTCGGTGTCTGCGCTTGAATGGTTTACAGCTTCTCCCGCAGTACTGTCGCGCAACAGTAGGCGTATTTGTTCTATGCCGAATCGGTCAACGTATCCGATGGGTTCCGCCGTGTTAGCACGCCAAGCCGATAGATCGACGTCGTCGGGCAGATCGTCGATCCGGACTATCTGCACGGCATCAATACCGGCACGTCGTACAAGATTGACCAGGTCGGCACCCACCACACGATCAGGGTCGTCTCCGGCGATGTAGCGGGCAAGGCAGCCGCAGAGCATGCCGAGCAGGACCGTAATCAGGGCGCCGGGCAAGGTCTGAGTTCCCTGCAATACGGAAACGATGAGCACAATAATCAGCAGCCACCAGCCCCAGGAAATGATCTTGGTGCGTTTTCGGGAGCCATTAACCGTAAGAACTGCGGAAATTGCGGCTACGTAGGGCAGAAGGAAAATGATGGTCTGCTCGCTGATTGAGTCCGAGAGTTGGCCGGTAATGGGCGAGAGTGGAAAATAGCGTTGAAATAACCAGAGCAGGCCGTATGCCAGTGCGGTGGCCGATACGAGTGCCATGGCCGAAGTGACGAGCGAGCGCCAGCGCCGCCTCCACGCCAGGTCCACCGCAACGGCGAGGGGAAGAAAGAAACTGAGAAGGCCCTCCAGCACATTGATGGGCATGAAAAGTATCGTTTGCAGTATGCCGCTGGTGGCGGTGCGGACGTCCCGCGTCACCGCCAACGTGGTGGAGGCGCCATATACCGCCAGCAGCATGACCAGCCCGATGCTGATCAGATACAGCACTACCGATACAAGGTCACGTGGGCGGCGAAGCCAGTGGGTGACCTCGTCAACGAGGACGACACTGCGACGCGGCGGGGTGGCCGCAGCGGAGATCGTCACATCGTTCGTCATAGTCGTTAGTTTACGGGGTGCCCGAGCGGCAGGGCCAAAGTTGCCATTACGCGCGGCGCAAACGCAGCGAGTTCAGCACCACAATAACGGAGGAGGATGCCATGGCCGCCGCAGCAATGCCGGGCACGATAATTCCCAACACGGCCAGCGGAATGGCGATCACGTTGTATCCGAAGGCCCAGCACAGGTTCTCCTTGATAATACGCAGAGTGCGTGAGGATACTCGCAGTGCCGCAGGGATGGTACGAATATCCGAGTTGACGATGGTGATATCAGATGCCGCCTTCGCCACGTCGGTTCCTGATCCCATCGCGATTGATAGATCGGCGCCCGCGAGAGCTGCGGCGTCGTTGACGCCATCGCCCACCATGGCAACGCGGTGCCCTTGCGCCTGCAATGCGCTGACAACGGTGAGTTTGCCGTTGGGCAATACGCCCGCCTGCACCTGTTGGATTCCCGCACGGGCGGCAATGGTCTGCGCGGTTGCCTCGTTGTCGCCGGTAACCAGCATGGGTTGAAGATGCTGTTCTTTCAGGCGGGCTATTGTTTCTGGTGCTTCGGGGCGGAGAGTGTCACGTACGGCTAGCACGCCAATAACCCGCTGATCGCGTGCGACGACGACGGCCGTTGCCCCGGATGCGGCCAGCCGCTGTGCAGCGGTGGCCGCAGCTGCGGTGTCAACTCCCTGTTCGGCCAGCCAACGCGCCGTGCCTACGCGAAGTAGTTCGCCATTCACGATGCCGCTGACTCCGTGCCCGGCATGGGCGTGGAAATCGTGTACGGGCAGGAGTTCGAGCTTCTTTTCGCTTGCCGAGCGGGTAATGGCGGCGGCAATGGGATGCTCGGATTTGGATTCAAGGCTGGCGGCAAGGGCAAGAATTATGCTTTGTGCATCCTGGGGTGCGCTGCCTTCCGGCGCGCTCACGCCGGCTTCTTCGTGTATGCTGGCTTCTTCGTGTATGTCGGCAACTTCACCCACGGCGACGACGTCATCAACCCGCATGACGCCCGTGGTCAGCGTGCCGGTCTTATCGAGAAGAATCGTGTCTACGCTATGCGCGGTTTCCAGGATTTCCGGCCCCTTGATAAGCGCGCCGAGCCGGGAGGCGCGGCCGGAGCCAACAAGCAGTGCGGTGGGTGTGGCCAGGCCGAGAGCACAGGGGCAGGCGACCACAAGCACGGTGATTGCGGAGGTCAGCGCCATCTCGAAGGTATTGCCGAACAGCAGGCGCACGGTGAGGTCCGCGAATGCGATGCCGATAACGGCCGGAACGAAAACGGCGGAGATGCGATCGGCGAGGCGCTGTACGGGTGCTTTGCCAATCTGCGCCTCGGTGAGAAGGCGTCCCATCTGCGCAAGCGTGGTGTTCTCTCCGACCCGGCTTGCCCGCACCGTCAGTGACCCGAAGGTATTCATTGTCGCTCCGGTGACTTCGTTACCGGACGTGACATCAACCGGAACTGACTCGCCGGTGAGTAGTGAGGCGTCAACCGCCGAGGTGCCGTCGATCACGACGCCGTCGGTGGCGATCTTCTCACCGGGGCGGACCAGGAACTCGTCACCGGGCTGCAGCTCGGAGGCGGGAATGACCTCGTTCACGGCGGTTCCGTCCGCGCGGCGGACGCGGGTTGCTTCATCCGCGCCGAGGGAGAGCAGCGAGCGGAGAGCGTCACCGGCGGAGCGCCGCGAACGGGCCTCCAACCACCTGCCGATCAAGAGGAAGGTAACGATCATCGCCGCTGACTCGAAGTACAGGTGCGGCATGGCGGAATGTGCGAGTCCGTGAATGCCGGTCATCCGCATGGTGTATCCGAGGGCGCCCGCGCCTCCCCACAGGAGTGCCCACAGCGACCATCCCATTGACGCAAGGACACCCAGGGAAACGAGCGTGTCCATGGTGGTGGATCCGTGGCGGGCGGCTCGGAAGGCGGCCCGGTGGAATGGCCAGCCGCACCAGAAGGCGACTATAAGCGAGAGTGCTCCCGTCGCCCATTGCCAGCCGCGGAACTGCAGGGCCGGAACCATGGAGACGGCGACGATGGGAATGGAGAGGATAAGTGCGACGACGAAGCGCCGCCACAGGTCCGCAACGCGCGCGTTGGCGGCCCGCTGCGCTGCGGCTTCGACTTCTTCCGGGTCGATGCCGGTGCTGACGGCTATGCGGCTCCCGTCGTCCTGCAGCATGGTGCGGCGGAGCACGGAGGCTCCATAACCGGCGTTTTCCACCGTGGTCACAAGTTCCGCATCGGATAGCTCGGCGGCTTGCGGGCCGAGCTCGAGATGTGCCTGCTCGGTGGCAAGGTTGACGACGGCGTCCACGCCGGGCAGTTTGTTCAACTTCTTTTCGACCCGTGCCACGCAGGAGGCGCAGGTCATACCGGTAACTGCCAGGTCTACTTCGCCCACGATGGTGTTGATGGCAGGGGCGAGGGCGGTGTCCGCACCAGCGGTGCTACCAGCCGGGCCATGCGGCCTTTCAACCGAGCCACGTGGCCCACCAGCGGAGCCATGAGTATCGGCGCGTTCGATGTCGCTAGTCTGTGCCATGGCGTTGTTAGTCTGCGCCCTTAGCGCACGATCGATTCCACGGTGTAGTGGCCGGCCTCGGATACCGCTTCGCGTAGGGCTTCGTCGGCGATGTCGTGGTCGGTGTAAACGAGGACTTTCGAGGTGCCGCCGGAGTTCAGCGTCACCGAGACGTTCCCGACGTCGGGCAGGGCTTTCAGTTCTTCGGTGACATGAGCGACGCAATGGTCACAGGTCATGCCGGAGACCCCGAGTTCGATTGTGCGGTCGAAGTCGTTGGTGGCGGTTTTCTGAGCGGCGGTGTCGGCTTCGTCGCTGGACTTGAAGAAGGGAAGATGGAAGGCCATGTGTAGCTCCTTATTCGCGTGGTTCGGCACGGATCATGCTGTGCGTCTTACCACATATTCTGTACCCGGGCGTGGCACGGCGCGTGTGCTTTCGCTCCCCGCCATATCCGGGGACGCCGAGAGGGCGTCCATAGATTGCAACCCTGGTGTGGAGCGCTTTAGTCCCGGATGTGACGTGCGTTGCTTTTGGGTAGGTGGCCCTGACTCGGATGTGCTCCGGACTTCGCGGGACGGGCTCGCAGTGAATCGACTACAGGGGCGGGGTGGTGTCATCCGCCATGCGGGCGCGGAGCCAGTGTGGCGTATGTTCTTCGTCGCGTGGAAACGCGGCGAAGTCGGCGCGCCACGTCTCTGCGGGAACCTGTGCCGCCCACGCCGGTTCCTTGGTCTTATTCAGCGAGAGTTTCGAGCGCCCTTGCGAGGTGAACTCGAAGGTGAGGGAGAATGGCGCCCCTTCGCCCTCGCGGTAGGCGAGTGCCTTGATCTGGCCCGCATAGTTCATGATCGCCGTTGGCAGTAGCCTGACGGGGACCGTTCGTGCGCTGGGAGGCGCGGTCTGCGCTGCCCCGCTGCGGTCGGCGCCGTCGTCGGTGCGGCGTGCATCGCCTTCGACAGTACCGGCCTGGGCGGGTGTGGGAGCGAGTTCGGCACGCGCGGAATAGTGCACGCGCTTTTCAACCATTTGTACAGTCAGGCGCAGGGCTTGCCAGCCAGTGGGCGCGGTGTAGGAGATAAGCGCGAAGATATCGGTGAGGAGAGCCTGGATATCGTCATTCGTTCGTTCGCGTTGACCCTGGTTGGTGACGGCGGGGCGCTCGCTCACATCCCACTGTTTCGGCCGGGCTTGACGGGTGGTTTGGTCCTCCAGTTTCGCCACCGGTAGTACCAGTGTGTTGATTCCCTGCGTGTACCGTTGGAATCCCGCAGCGGCGGCCAGCGGAGAATCGATCAGCAGGGACGCCACTTGGAGCACGACGTCGTCGCCGTCACGTAACGCGCGGATGGCACGTACGGGAATTCCTTGCACGCGGCCGAGTAGCTGATTCTCGTGCAGGTCAAGTTCATCGTGATATGCGATGCGTTTGGCCCACAGCCCATTGGGAAGCTGAGCGAATCCCTCTTCCTGTGTTGGCTCCGTGGGAGAGACCAGGGTGATGGCAGCGGGAGTTTCACCGGCGTCGTCCAGTTCGATCTCGGCTGGGAGTTCCGCCCAATTGCGGTGGGCGACTGGGCCGAGGACTTGGGAGGGAATACAGGCCGTGAAGTCACCCGTCGCGGTTGATTCCCATCCCCAGGCAATACCGTGGTAGATGCCAAGCAGTTCGGGTTCGGCGGTGTCGGGGTGGAATCGCCACAGGCGAGATCCGGCAGTCAGACGTGTCGGTTCCATCCACAGTAGAGGCGTTTCCACATCACCGGCTTTGGCGATGCCGGAGCCGTCAAAGGGCGCGAACTCGACCACACCGCCCAGGAAGGCATCCTTGTGCAGCGGTCCGACGGCTAGCCGCGTTTGAATGAAGGGGTTGTTCGGAACGTGCAGGATATCGATGGGCCGGTCCGCGGAGAAGGGGGAGCCGGGCATTCCGCAGTTCAAGAGCTCGATGAGGTCCGCGACCCGGGTGATAGAAGCGGCCGCAGCGGCGTCGACGGCGAAACCGCATACGTGGTCCAACCCGCGCGTCAGATATGCCTCCGTTTGTGCGGGCGAGAGGGCCAGTTGGTAGGTCAGGCTCATAGCGCATCCTCGCAGGAGCAGGGCAGGGGGAGCATCGTCATGTCGGATTCTGTGGGCGAAATGTGCATGGGAGATACCGTTTCACCTGCTGTGCCGGTTCCAAGCGGCAGGCCGCACTTTTGGGGCAGTGCCCCATTGAGTTCCCGATTGAGTTCCCGCAGTGATTGATCGCTGGCCGCAGCAGCGGATGTGTGGTGATTGTGCGAGGCCGAGTGCGTGACCTCCCAGCTGGAGAGGATCCGCATGCGTTCCTCGGTGGGTGAGCCGGGCTGCATGGTGTAAATGATGAGTGTGAGGGCGGGATCATCGGTAAGTGTGAAGGTTTCGTAGCCGAAATCGAGCTCCCCCACGAGCGTGTGGGTGAGGAGCTTGGAGCCGATGCGGCATAACCCAACATCGTGCAGTTCCCACAGGTTGCGAAACTCTTCACTGCGGGCGTTGAGTTCATCGATGAGGCCGATGAGTTCTCGGTCATTCTTTGCTTTGGCGCTGGCCGCGTGCAGGCTGGAGACGGTGGCGTGGCGTGCCTGGTCCAGATCGCGGTGGAATGTGGCTGCGCGCTGGTCCAGGAAGAGGAAGCGTGCATAGTTGAAGGTGTCACCACTGCCGTCGGCAGGTAGCGAATAAAGGAGCCTTCCGAGCCGATTCGCGCCGATGCGGTCCAGACGGTGATTCTGGATGAAGGCGGGTGTGTTGATTGAGTCAAGAACGCGGCGCAGGTCTGCCCGCAGGTTCTTCTCATCGGTGGTGCTGCGCGCCCGTGCTGAGCGTGGCGCTGAATCGGCCAAGTTGAACAGGTGCTGACGCTCGTCGTCGTCGAGTCGCAGCGCGGTGGCGATGGATTCCAGTACTTCTGGGGATGCGTGGGAGATACGTCCCCGCTCCAAGCGCGCATAGTAATCCGGGCTGACACCGGCGAGTTCCGCCACTTCTTCTCGGCGTAGTCCCGGTACGCGGCGTCGCGTTGACGACGGGTATGCGATACCAGCTTGCTGCGGACTGAGCCGAGCCCTGCGCGTGCGAAGGAAGGAAGAGATTTCCGCCTGACGATCCATACCTTGAGAATAAAGGAAAACGGGTGCGGGGAGCGAGGTGAGGCCGGCCGTTGCCGTGCGTTCTAGCTTGTGGCGGCCGGTTGGAATGTTGCCTGCGAGCGGAATGTTGCCCGCAAGTGGTAGTGGTCCGTGCGGGCTGTTCGCGATGCCTTATAGGCTGTGTTCTCGCCGATGAGCCTCCGTATCGTCGCGTGCCATACTGCGGATGAGTCCGATGAGGTCAGGTGACACAATCGCCACGGTGGCCAGCAGGCCGATGCACCAGTACGACTGCAACTGGTGTGTTGTTAGGCCGATGAGAACGAAGGTGGCGAAGAGCAAGGTGAGCGTCGTCGCGATGAAGTCGAGAATACGCAGCGCGGGATGTGCTGGGGCGGTTGGAGTATTCGCCAGCACTATTGGCCAATGGAGTCACCCGGAGTGAATCGGAGGGCGAGCGGCACGTGGTGCGGTAAGTGCAGCAGTACGCGCCATAGAGCAATACCCAGGGGCCGCTTCGCCGTGAAGCCGACCCCTGGGTGGGTGTAGTTCGGCCTTACGGCTGCAGCAGTACCTTGATGGCGCGGCGCTCGTCCATGGCCTTGTAGCCTTCGGCCGCGTCTTCCAGCGGAATACGCATGGTGAACACCTTGCCCGGGTTGATCTCCTTCTTCAAGATGCGGTCAATGAGGTCGGGCAGGAAGCGGCGTACCGGTGCGGGGCCGCCGTGCAGGTGTACCTCGGAGAAGAACAGCGCGCCGCCGTCGATCTCTTGATCGTGGCTGACGCCGACGAAGCCCACATGCCCGCCGGGGCGGCAGGAGGCAATGGCCTGATCCATTGAAACTTGGTTGCCGACGGCCTCGACAACGCTGTGTGCTCCCAGGCCGCCCGTCAGTTCCTTCACCTTGGCGGCGCCTTCCTCGCCGCGTTCGGCGACCACAATATCGGCGCCGAGTTCGCGGGCGAGCGCGGCGCGGTCCTCGTGGCGGGAGAAGGCGATGACCTTGTCAGCACCGAGGGCCTTGGCGGCGAGTACGGCGGAGAGTCCGACGGCGCCGTCGCCGACCACGGCAACGGTTTTGCCCGGCCCCGCTTCGGCGGCTACCGCGCCGAACCAGCCGGTTCCCAGCACATCGGAGGCGGCCAGCAGGGAGGCGATGATATCCGGGTCGTCGGGCTTCCCGCCGGGAACGACGACGAGCGTGCCGTCGGCCTGAGGGACCCGGGTGTACTCGGCCTGTGTATCGCCCATGAAGCCTCCGTTGACACAGCGGGAGGGGTAGCCGGATTCGCAGATTTCGCAGGTGTTGTCGGAGATGCAGAAGGAGCCGACGACGAAGTCGCCCACCTTCACGTTCTTCACGGCATCGCCCACGGCGGTGACGGTGCCAACGTATTCGTGGCCCATTGGGCGCGGCTGGTCAACCGGTTCCAGGCCACGGTACGGCCACAGATCCGAGCCGCAGATGCAGGCCGCTGCGAGCTTGATAATGGCGTCGGTTGGTTCTACGATCACCGGGTCTTCGCGATCGCCCACCGTGACATCGCCGGGGGCGTTCATGATTACTCCGCGCATTGCGCAGTCTCCTTTCCGGTGGGTGTACCACCGATGTATGCCAGCGGTCTGCAGGCCCGCGAGGGCTGCGAAGGGCAGGCCGCATTACGGTTCTAAAGGTAAAGCAGGCAGACCCCGCTAACCAGGACCTGGCAGGGTAGGGGTGAGTGGAAAGGGAACACGTGCTGCGAGTGACCGGTTCGTCGGCGGCCGGTAGTAATGATGGTCTGTATCCTCGTCAGAGGGTTTACCCAGCTCGCTTCGGTAACTTGTTGACTATGGTACTGGCTGGATGTTACTGTAAAACTGTCCTGAAAGATCAGGCTGACCTTATCAAAATGGGTTGGTAAGGTCCATCGGTCAAAATGAAACGAGAGGAGAGACCAATGAAGGTCTTGCGAAAGTGGTTGGCGGCGCCGCTAGCCACACTAATGCTACTCAGCGGATTGAGTCTTGCTGCGCCCGCCGCACAAGCGGCACCGGGTTGCGCGTCGGGTTGGGCCTGCGTGTGGCAGAGCTACAGCTATACCGGGCAGTGGGCTGCCGCGAAGTCTGACGGGCCGCTTAGCGTTACATCAGACAAGAACGGTGTGGCTAAGACAAAGTCAGCTTCCGCGTGGGCGAATGGTCGGCTCTGCAAGCATTCATACTTCCAGGATGGCAAGGGTAAAAGTTTCCGCCTGGACAGTGAACAACTAGTCAGAACTAACTATCGAGATCCAAACCTGTCCAACGGTGCTGGGAAAGGAACGTACGCGGGCGAGAACTGGAACGACCGAGTCCGAAGTGTCGTATTCTCCGGCGGTCCTCAGTGTAAGTAATTGTGTGTGGGAGGGTGAGGTGGGAAAACTTTGCCCTCCCACGCTAAATCGAAAGGAGATTTACGGTGAAATCGCCAAATCGGATTGCGGCGCTCCTTCTGGCGGCGTTGGCTTTAGGCGCAATTGGTCTGGCTGCCTGTTCGTCCGATTCGTCCAACGACAGTGTATCAGCGACAACTCCGGTTGATGTGTCGTCGAAGTTGGCTGGGATGAATCGTAAGGCGGAGGTTGATCCTGAGACGGCCATAGTCAAGCTGCCAGTGGACTATGTGGAGCAGGGACAACCGGAAACCTCGGACTATATAATGACGGCGTATAGTGCTGCTTTGGCGAAGTGTGCGCGCGAGGAACTGGGTATTCCGTGGGTGGCGATTGAGCCGGATGGGTATTCGCCGACGGCTCATATGTGGACGAAGTATGGCCCGTGGACGAAGCCGGTGGCGGAGAAATTCGCCTTCGTACCACCGTTGGGAGATGGCGCGTTGATTGTCAACGGTTTTGTGGACACTCCTGAGGGATACGAACTTACGCCACTTCCGAATGAAGACCTTTCGGAGGAACAAAGGAGGAAGGTCTACGATATATGTGGGACCAAAACCGAGGTGCAGAGCTTTAATGAAGGGGATTTATGGGTGTATGGTCCGGGCCAGGAGGCACTCAATGATGAGGCGGAGGCGGTGAATCGGGATCCGCGAATGCAAGCCTTAGTCGAGGAGTTGCACGTCTGCTACGACGAGAACGGTATCGAATTCGATGCGGATAGTCCATGGGCAGGTTTTGCTGCGGGTGCCGCTGCCTGGGATCAACCGAATCGGGAGAGGATTACAGAAGAACAGATTCAGCTTGCCTTGAAAGTGGTGGAGTGTAAGGATCAGGTGGATTTCACTCAGCGTGCGGCGGATATTATTGCGGAGCGGCAGGTGCCGATTATTGAGGAGCACGCTGATGAACTCTTCGAGGTCCGGGCCAATTGGGATAACAAACTAGTCGAGGCGAAGGAGTACATTGCATCTCACCCAGAACTGTTCGAACCTGTGTCCAAGTAGACACGGGCTTCCGTGCTCTGTTACTGGAACAAAGGAGGGGATCGACATGCATACCGTGAAACGAGTGGCGGTGTTGACTATCGCTCTTGCCCTGGGCGCATCGGCTGTGGCGGCGTGTTCGTCGGATGAGTCGGGTGGTGGCGCCTCGGGAAGCGCTTCGGTTGATGTGGCCTCGAAGTTGGCGGGGATGAATCGCAAGGCGGAGGTTGATCCCGAGACGGCCACGGTGAAGTTCCCGGTGGACTACGTGGAGCTAGGAGAGCAAGAAGACTCATCTATTCTGCGCGCTGCCAGCGAGGCGGCGGTGGCGGAGTGTGCACGGGAAGAGCTCGGGATTCCGTGGGTTGCTACCGAGCCGGATGGGTATATGCCGACGGCTCATATGTGGCAGCGCTATGGTCCATGGACAAAACCGGTGGCAGAGAAATTCGGTTTTGTCGATCCGATGGGTGATGGAGCGCTGATCGTCAATGGGTACGTGGAGGAACCAGACGGGTATGAGTTGATCCCGTGGCCCAACGAAGGCATTCCTGAGGCTGACCGGAACAAGGTTTTCGATACCTGCAACTCCAAGCCGGAAGTGAAGCGCTTTGACGAGAACGAGTTGTGGGTGCTCGGCCCAGGACAACAGGCGCTCAATGACGAGCATGAAGCCGTGAATCAAGATCCGCGAATGCAGGCTCTGTTTGATGAGTTACGTATCTGCTACGCGGAGAATGGCATGGAGTTTGACGAGGAACTGCCGGGCTATATCACCGCTGATACAGACACGATTGATGAGGAACAAATCGAGCTGGCGTTGAAAACGGTGGAGTGTAAGGACCAGATCAACTTCACTCAGCGGGCGGCGGATATTATCGCGGAGCGGCAGGTTCCCGTCATAGAGGAGTATGCGGACGAGCTCTTCCAGAATCGCGCCAACTGGGATGCAGCCGTTGCGGATGCGAAGGAATACATCGCCTCACATCCCGAACTCTTCGAGCCGGTGACCGAGTAGGCGCGGGCTGGTGGAATCCGCTGCTGGACCAAAGGAGGGAATCGACATGCACACGTCGAAACGAGTGGTGGTGTTAACCGTAGCGCTTGCGCTGGGTGCGCTAGGTCTGGCGGCGTGTTCGTCGGATGAGTCGAACGGTGGCGCATCCGAGAACGCTTCGGTTGATGTGGCGTCGAAGTTGGCGGGGATGAATCGGAAGGCGGAGGTTGATCCCGAGACGGCCACGGTGAAGTTGCCTGTGGATTACGTGAGATTGGGAGAGCAGGAGGACTCGTCTGTTTTGCGTGCTGCCAGTGAGGCTGCTGTGGCGGAATGCGCGCGGGAAGAACTCGGGATTCCTTGGGTTGCTACCGAGCCGGATGGGTATATGCCGACGGCTCATATGTGGCAGCGTTATGGTCCATGGACAAAACCGGTAGCAGAGAAATTCGGCTTTGTCGATCCGATGGGTGATGGAGCGCTGATCGTCAATGGGTACGTGGAGGAACCAGACGGGTATGAGTTGATCCCGTGGCCCAACGAAGGCATTCCCGAGGCCGACCGTAACAAGGTTTTCGATACCTGCAACTCCAAGCCGGAGGTGAAACGCTTCGACGACAACGACCTGTGGGTTGTCGGTCCCGGTCAACAGGCACTCAATGACGAGGAGGATGCGGTGGATCAGGATCCGCGGATGCAGGCTCTGTTTGACGAACTGCGAACCTGCTATGCCGAAAACGGCATGGAGCTTGACGAAGAACTGCCAGGCTATATCACCGCTTATCGAGACACGATTGATGAGGAGCAAATCGAGTTGGCGTTGAAGACGGTGGAGTGTAAGGACCAGATTAACTTCACTCGGCGTGCGGCGGATATTATCGCGGAGCGGCAGGTTCCCGTCATAGAGGAGTATGCGGACGAGCTTTTCCAGAATCGCGCCAACTGGGACGCAGCCGTGGCAGAGGCGAAGGAATACATCGCCTCACATCCCGAACTCTTCGAGCCGGTGACCGAGTAGGCGCGGGCTGTCCGAATCTGCTGGACCAAAGCTGGACCAAAAGGAGGGAATCCACATGTATACATTAAAACGAGTGGCGACGTTAACAGTAGTACTTGCGCTGGGTACTCTGGGTCTCACGGCGTGCTCGTCGGATGAGCCGGTCGATGACGCCTCCGATACCCCCACTGTTGATGTGGCGTCGAGGTTGGCCGGGATGAACCGCAAAGCGGAGGTTGACCCGGAGACGGCCACGGTCCGCCTGCCAGCGGATTATGTGGTGCAGGAGACGGAAGAAGAGGGGGAAGTCATCAGTGCTGCGCACGATGCAGCTGCGGCAGAATGTGCTCGGGAGGAGCTTGGAATTCCGTGGGTGGCAACCGAACCGGCTGAACTCTTGCCTACTGACGAGATGTGGAGTGACTACGGCCCGTGGACGAAATCTGTTGCGGAGAAGTTTGCCTTCGTGGAACCACAGAGCGATCGAAAGTTGATATTCAACGGTTACGTGGAGAAGCCCGAGGGATACGTCGGAATTGAAGACGCTCCTGGGCCGAACGACCATATCTCTGCGAGTCAGCTGGAGGAAATACGTGAGGCTTGTGTCGATAAGCCCGAGTTGCTGCGCTTTGATGCGTTCGAGTTGTGGGAGTACGGCCCCGGCCAAGAGGCGTTGAACGACGAAGTTGACACACGCCAGCAAGATCCGAAGATGCAGGCATTGCTTGAAGAACTACGTGTCTGCTATGTGGAGAATGGTATTGAATTTGACGAGAATCTTGCGTGGGTTGGTTTCGCTGCTGATGCTGCCCCGGCTTCGGAGAAGCCGAACGAGGAGCACATCACCGAGGAACAGATCCAGCTCGCCCTGAAGACGGTCGAGTGTAAGGATCAGATCAACTTCACCCAACGCGTGGCTGACATTATTGCGGAGCGTCAGGTGCCGATCATCGAGGAGTACGCCGATGATCTCTTCACAATCCGCGCTAAATGGGACAACGCCGCTGCCGAGGCGAAAGAGTACATTGCTTCCCACCCCGAACTCTTCGAACCAGTAAGCTCAAACAAGAAGTAACCCAGCACAGTAAGGTCACCCATGAAACGCAGATTCGGATGGATTGTCGTCACCGTCATTGCTTGCCTCGGCCTGGTGGCGGGTGCATTCGCGGTGGGGCGGTTTGTGCGCTCCCCGAATGAGGAAGCTATCGCGAACTCGAAGAATAAGCCAGTGGTTACCGCCAAGGTGGAAGAACGCAGTGTTCCGGCCGAGGAGATCAGGCTCACCGGCAAACTCTCCCTCGGTCGATCATGGAACGTGACCGTGGAGCCGAGTAATGACGCGGTGGCAGTGGTGACGCAGACCTATCTGGGTGCGGGCGACACACTCAACTCCGGAGGGGCACTCGCCAGTGTGGCAGGGCGCCCGGTGATTGGGCTGCAACTGCCCTTTGACCTGTATAGGGATATCAGCGGTGGTGATTCGGGCGACGACGTCCGCGAGATCCAACGCGCCCTGAAGAACCTCGGGCTGTACAACGGCGCCGTCGACGGCGAATACGGGCCGCGAACAGCCAATGCGGTAAAACAGATGTATGTACGCGCCGGCATGACGCCACCTGATCCCGTGCCGCAGGAGACTGCCGACGGCGGGGGAACGGCAGGCGGTACCGCCGGTGGCAGCTCAGCTGCTGGCGGTACCGCAGCCGGTGGGGCGCCGGCGTCGTCGGCGGATAGCCCTGCTGGCGGTTCAGGTGAGGCAAGCAGTACCCCAACACCGCGTGCGACCACGTCTCCGGCCGCATCGCTTACCCCGGTGATTCGCAGCGAGATCATTTCGCTGCCCGCCGCCAGCGTCACCGTAGTGTCGGTTGCAGGGGTGAACACCCATTTGGGCTCGGACCAGCCGCTCGCGCAGCTGCGCAGCGGGCAGGCCTCGGTAGTGGTGCGCGTGGGCGTGGGGGATAAGGATTCCTTCGCTTCCGGGTCTTTCGTTGATGTGCAGGCGGCCAATGACACGAGCGTTGTCGCCTCCGGCACGGTTGGCGGCTTCTCCGAGTTCACACAGGACCAATCCGCCAGCGGAAGCACAGTTCCCGGATACGACATGACGATTAATGTTGCCGACCCGAAGGGGATGGGGAATGAGCAGGACGTCGTCGTTCGCGTCGGCGGTGGCGAGGCAACCAGTGGGCTGGCGGTGCCGGTGACCGCGCTGCGTGAAGAAGGCGGAGAGACCTTCGTCGTCATGAAAGGAACGAATGAGCAGGTTCCAGTGAAGGTCAAGATCGTTAGTGACGGGTACGCGATTATCGACGACGGCGCGCTCAACAAAGACGACGAAATCATCGTTTCGGGATCATGAGCATCATCAGCCTACGCGGCATTCATAAGACCTACGATGTCAAGCCTCCGGTGCCGGTGCTGAAAGGCGTTGACCTGGACGTTTCCCCGGGGGAGCGCGTTGCCATCGTCGGGCATTCCGGCGCGGGTAAATCCACGTTGCTCAACATCATTGGTCTCCTGGATGAACCATCCTCTGGCTCCTACGAGTTGGCCGGGCGACGTACGCAGGGCATGTCCGCCAGGCGTCGCGACCGCTTGCGCGCGGAGATTCTGGGCTTCGTGTTTCAGGACTACCACGTGCTGGGTCACCGGACCGTGGCAGAGAACCTACAACTCAAACTGGCGATTAACGCGATGCCGTTCAAGGAACGCCGCTCTGCGATCGAGCGCGTGCTCGACGCCGTCGGCCTGGAACATCGCGCCGACTCGCTGACGCGATTACTCTCCGGCGGCGAGAAGCAGCGCCTCGCCATCGCCCGGGCGATGATCACCGGGCCGCAGGTGCTGCTTGCCGATGAGCCAACCGGAAACCTGGATGATGAGAACTCACGTACCGTGCGTGGCCTCTTCGATGAACAGGCGGCGCAAGGCGTGGCCATTGTGGTCATCACCCACGACGAGCGCATATCGAGCTGGGCGGACCGGGTTTTGCATTTGGACGTGGGGAGGATCAAGTCATGAGACGGCGGCGGAGTTCCAGGAATAATGACGCTAACGTGCCCGAGCTGGCTGCGCCCTCACCCGCGGACGTGGAAGGAATGTGGCCGCTGGGCGCGCTCGCGGGCGAGAGTGACGGCGTTGATGGAGAAATATCCTCCGATAAGCGGGCTGCGGGCAAAGCGACTGCGGATACTGAACTCGGCGGAGAAGTGGCCAGCGACACGCGTGCCGATGGTGAGGCGACAGAGGTTATCGCCCGTGCGGATCGTGAAAGTGAGGTCGGAGCTTCCGAGGATCGCGAAACTGAGGTCATCGCTCGCGCGGGCCGTGAAGGTGAGACCGGAGCTCCCGCGGAGCGCGAGACTGAAGTCTTCGTCTGGCAGGATCGTGAAGGTGAGCATCGTGAAGATGAAACCGGTGCTCGTGCGGATTGCGAAACCGAAGGGGGCGCCCGTGTGGATCGCGAAACTGAAGCTGGCGGGGAAGCGGGAGCGAAGCGACGTCGCCCGTGGGGAATGCGAATCCGCGACCAGATAACCGACGTCGTCACCGAGCTCTCCTCGCGCCTATCCCGCGCCGTGCTGATGATCAGCGCGGTCGCATTCAGTACGGGAGCGCTTCTGGCGTCGGTGGGAATCTCGCAGAATGCTGCACATCAAGTGGAAGCGGATATCGTTGCGTCGACGACGAATCTCGTGGTGGTGACCGTGCGAGGTTCTAGCCTGTCGGTTGAGAGCGGAGATGACGTTGGTGATACCGATACGGGTACCGACGACGGCGATACCGGCGGTATGGCGGGTGGCGAACCTGCAGGTGGTGACGGTAGTGCCGCAGATAGTGAGCAGGCGGGTGGCAGCGAGGCAGGTAGTTCGCCCGTCGGCGATTCGAGCAGCGAGCAGGAGGATGGCTCGGCTGCGACCGCAAGCGATTCGAACGGTACTACTTCCAGCAGCGAGGCGGCCGCATCTACCGTGCGAAAGACATTCCCGGACGATACGGAAAAACGCCTGGAAGCGATCAACACCGTCGAGGTAGCCGGGCGCAGGCTCGATGTCAGTTCGGTTGCCGGTGAGGCCCGTGTCGGCCGGACCGCCATCGGTTTGGAAGAAAGCACGTCAATACAGGTTCGCGGGGTGACTAGTGGCTACCTGCATGCGGCAGACATCGAGTTCACGGGTAGCCAGGATTGGATGCTCGACGGGGAGCAGAATGTCGCATTCCTCGGCGCAACGGCTGCCGAGACACTGGGCATTCCGGTAACAGACGACACCCGAGATATCAGCATCCAAGTCAACGGTGCCGACTACTCAATTATCGGATTCCTGCCCGGTGAGCACGTGTTCTCTGACTCGGCCGTTATTCCTTACCAGCGCGGTTTGGAGATCGCAGGCAGGGATAACGAGACGCAGGTACTCATCAAGACCGCCCTCGGGGCGGGAAGCCAGATATCCGCAGTCGCTCGTACTGCGATTCTTCCGGCGACGCCGGAGAAGCTCTCCGTGTCGCAGGTGGTGATGCATAACGATTTGCGCGGCGGAGTCTCCGACCAATTGACCCGGCAGGCCACCTGGATTGGCGCGTTCCTCATAATTCTTACCGTGCTGCTGATTGCCAACTCGATGATCGTTTCCGTGACGGCGCGTACCACCGAGATAGGCGTGCGACGGGCGCTCGGCGCATCACGATCCGCCGTGGCAGGTGTGTTCTGGTTCGAAGGCGCTGTGATCGGCGCGCTCGGTGGTTTGGCCGGGGCGGCGCTGGCGGCGATCACCATCACGGGGGTCGCGGCGTTTAACAACTGGTCGGCATATCTGAACCTGGGCTGGATCGCGCTTGGGCCTGTGCTCGGTATGGTGGTCGGAATTGTTGCTTCGGCATATCCGGCACTGCGAGCCACGCGGATCCATCCGGCCATCGCGGTGCGGGCAGACTAGGCGAGGCCACGGGGAGTGGTTGGTAGGTGCTCGTGAGGTGCAGGGGCCTTAGCGGGCGACGGTGGCGCTGGGCGCAGCGGTTAGGTGCAGGGTGTCTTAGCGCACGACGCACGCCGGTGGATGATGTAGGCACGTCTTCTGCAGCGATGTGATATGCGGAGGACATCGGCTGGCCAAAAGGCTCTTGCTGTGCCGAGTCGACGCCGCCGGAGTGGTGCCGAGTCGATTTCGCGGACGAGGTGAAGAAAGTGGCCGTGGGCGGTCAATAGGCCTTCCTGTGCAAGGGGCTTTCCCTTGCCAAAACGTTCTAGTGTGTGGGTGACGCCGCGCGGTCGGCGTCGGCGGCGGGGCGCGAACTGTTCTGGCCCTGCGGCGGAGCGTCAGAGTGCTGTGGCACTGAACGCCAGCGCCGCAACACCCGCCAGCGTCGGAACACCCAGTAGAGCGCTACCACTCCAACCGCAATTGCGACAACGCGGCTGAAGACGCCGACGTAATCCCCAACTATGCTCCAATTGGCGCCGAGTGTATACCCGGCGGTGATCAACACGCTATTCCAGATTGCCGAGCCGGCTGCCGTGAGCAGGGTGAAACGGAGTGGATGCATGCGAGTGACACCCGCGGGCAATGAGATTAACGAGCGGAACACCGGGATCATACGACCAAGGAAAACGGTCCAACTCCCGTGGTGGAGGAACCATGACTCCGTGCGCGTGATGTCATGCGCGTTGACCAACGGCAGACGCGTGAGCAGACGCAGTGCTCGTTCACGCCCGAGCCAGGCTCCCAGACCGTACAGTATCCATGCTCCGACTACGGAGCCCGCCGTGCACCAAAGAATGGCCGAGATCAGAGAGAGCTCCGCGCCTGTGCCAGCGGCAAAGCCAGCTAGGGGCAGGATCACTTCGGAGGGCAGAGGCGGGAAGAGGTTTTCCAGGGCGATAAGGGCTGCAGCCCCTATGCCGCCGAGAGCGGTCATCACGTCGACTGCCCAGCCGGCGATCCCAGTCAACTCGGCGCCTGCGCTGGCCGTGGTGTCAGATAGCATGGCGCTGGTGGTGGCGTGGGAAAGGGTGGTGCTGGCGGTCGCCTCAGAAAGGACGGTGCCGATTGTCGCGCCTGTCATGGGGTTCGTGAGTAACGCGTTAATCTTCTCTCCTCGTTCGTTCGGTGCCGCGCGATTCTCGCGACGGCTGCGTCGAGCCGGGCCGTGCGGTCCGAGTCCGGGTTAGCGGGCTTGCCCTCAGTTACGGCGCGGATGCCTAGTCATTATCCTCCGCTATTCTGGAGGAAGCCTGGAATGCCGACTGGGGAAGGGTGGCCTTGTGTTAGGTGCAGGTGGCAAGAGTGGACTTGAATGCAGCTCATCTCGCATGGGTGCCTTGCGTCCAGACGGGCTGTCGAGCGGGAGTAAACGGATGCCGGGATGAACGGGCGTTGAGCCGGATGGGCCTGATTCGCGCTGAGCCGGATAGGTGCGATGTTTACTGCGCAACAGGACAGGCCCAATTTGCGCTCAGCCGGATGGGCCCGTTGGGCGCGCTTCACTGCATATTGGGAATAACCCCTATGCCAGCCCAAGTGAAACTCAACCCGCCAGGCACTACCCGACAACGTTCTACCGCCCGTGGCCCAGCCCAGGTAAAACTCGCCCGCGCCATCCGTGCAGACCCCAAACCGTTGTCGGGTCACTCAGTCGACGTTGGGCCACGCAGTCGTCATCGGGTCACCTTCCAGGTCGGGCCACCTAGTCCAGGTCGGGGCGTTCAGTCGAGATAACCAACTAATCGGGCCGCCAGGCCGGTGTAACTGGCCGGTGTCAGTTCCAGTAGGCGCCGTTCGACGTCGTCGGGAATGCCTAAACTGCGGATGAAATCGCGCATCTCCTGCGCTCCGACGGTCCGGCCGCGGGTCAACTCCTTGAGCCGTTCATACGGATTCCCCATCCCCGTGGCGCCAGCGATGGATGCGGCGCGCATGGCCTGTTGAATCGGTTCGCCGAGCACCTCCCATGCGGCGTCGAGGTCGGCCGCGAGCCGCTGTGGATTCGGATCCACCCCGGCGATACCGCGGCGTAGATTGTCCACCGCTAACAGAGAATGGCCGAGTGCGGTGCCGATGTTTCGTTGCGTGGTGGAATCGGTGAGATCGCGCTGCATACGTGAGGTCACCAGCGTTGCGGCGAGCGTATCTAGTAAAGCACTCGAGATTTCCAGATTGGCCTCCGCATTCTCGAACCGGATCGGGTTGACCTTGTGTGGCATGGTGGAGGATCCGGTGGTTCCCTGCGCGGCGAGATTCTGATGGAAGTAGTCGAGTGATATGTATGTCCAAAAATCGGTGGCGAGGTTATGCGCAATGCGATTGAAGTGTGCGACGTCGGCGTAGAGGTCCGCCTGCCAATCGTGCGACTCGATCTGTGTGGTGAGGGGATTCCAGGTCAGGTCGAGGCCTTCGACGAAGTCGCGCGAGACGGCGGGCCAGTCGACGCTCGGCACGGCAACGTGATGCGCGCCGAAGGTGCCTGTGGCGCCGTTGAGCTTACCCAAGTACTCGGCGGAGCGGATGCGTTTGAGCTGCCGACGCAGGCGATGAGCAAACACCGCCATCTCCTTGCCGAGCGTGGTCGGCGTAGCGGTTTGACCATGGGTGTGCGAAAGCATGGGAAGCTTGGCGGTGGCGCGGGCCAGATCGGCAAGCTGCTCGGTCAGTTCCTGTGCGGCTGGTAACCACACGTTTTCGATAGCACCTTTGACGGTAAGCGCATACGCCAGGTTGTTGATGTCTTCGCTGGTGCAGAAAATATGGACGATTTCGTGCATGGCGGCAAGGGAACTCGCGCCAGTTGGGGGTGTGGGAGTAGGGGGATTAATGGTGGTGCTGCCTGCATCGTGTTCAAGGTTGCGGTTGCGCGATGTGGGCGTGTTCGTGGGAGGTATGGCGGAGCTTGATGGGGAGTTGCCGCGGTCATGTGGTGCAGGGGTGCCGACGGGGGCCGCTGGGTTAGTGGCTATTGTTTGGGCGGGTGGGTTAGTGGTTATCGCGTGGGCGGCTGTATCGCGGTGGTCAGCATCTGGCGTACCTGACGTGCTTGGCATTTCCAGCGTGCCTGGCATACCCGGCGTCGGCGTAGCTGGCGTGCCTGGTATCGCTGTACCTGGTGTAGGTGTGCCCGGCGTGCCCGATGTCGCCGTACCTGGTGTAGGCATAGCTAGCCGACGTTTGAGGAAGTACTCGACGGCCTTGACATCATGTTTTGTTTCGGACTCGATGGCGGCGAGCTCTTCGATCTCGGCCGCCCCAAAGGTCTCAGGGATTGAACGGAGGTAGGCGATGTCGTCGTCGCCCAGCAGAGGAATGCCAGGCAGCACTCTATGCCGGACGAGGTAGATAAGCCACTCGATTTCGACATAGATGCGCATGCGGTTAAGAGCAGCCTCGGAGAGGTAGTCAACCAAAGGTGCAGTGACTGAGCGATAACGACCATCGAGCGGGCCGAGGGCGATCGGCGGGACGACGTCGGCAAGGCGTTGGAAGCTCATGCAGCCATTTTGGCACGACGACGCGGGCTGTGGGCGCCGTGGCCGTGTGGTGGGCGCGCGGGTGCGCCTGGAGTCGGGCTGGTTTCTTCACCGCAGTGCGAGGGGTTCTTTGCCGTGCCGGGTGTTTTATGAGTCGGGTGGTGGGCGGCGGGTGTGCCGGGGCGGCGCGGATGGGTGTGCCGGGTGTGGTGTGGGTCGGGGTGGCGCGCGGATGGGTGTGCCGGGTGTGGTGTGGGTCGGGGTGACGCGCAAATGGGTGCGAATTGCCGCTGCTTGCCCCTGGCCTTGATGTTGCAGGTCCCTGATGCCGATGTTGTTTGGCCCTCGCCTTGAGAAGTGTAGGTGTTTTCAAGAAGTGTCGGGAAATGCGCGACACTTCTTGAAAATCCCTCTCTTTCTTCACCAGGGCGCGCGGGTTCCTGGCCGGGTGCGCGGGTTCTTGCCCTGGGCAGGGTTCTCACTGGGTCGCATGGGGCTCTTCAGCAGGGCACACGGGCTTCTTCGCCGGGGGCCGTCGTCTTCTTCATCCAGAACCGATGGGTGCTCATGCCCATCATCTTCCTTCTGATGTTCATGAACTGGTGGATCCTCTGGCGAACCGGCGATCCTATCTACCACCTGTTTTCGCGGTCTCACCGTGGGATCGAAAGCGAGAAGAGTAAGAGAATAGGCGCACTGTCGGCGTCGCAGCGCCTGGCATGGCATTGCCAAAAGGTCCCTAGCCAAGCCCCAGCGAAGCCCTGGCTAGGGTGTCGATCCCGTTCGTGTTGGCAATGGATGCCCGCAGCAAGTCTTTGCTCAACAGCCGAGTTTCACTCGGTCGTGGCGAGTCTTCGGTTGGATTCCTCGATGTGGTCTTAACGCGGCTTAGTCGAGCGGCGACCGGTGTGCGCTACACGCGTTGGACTTCTCGATGTGCTCTCGACGCGGCTCGGCGAAACGGGCGTGTAACGGCCTTGAATCTCGTGACCGAAGTCGAGAACTGCCGCATTCTTAACCCGCTCAGAGGTAGCCCCGTGCTTCCTCCACCGTCTGCACTCCGTAGGTGCCGCCGAACAGTGCCGCGTGGACGATGAGGATATGTAGCCGGTGCAGTCCAATGCGCTCACGCCAGCCGTCGGCCAGCGGAGACGTCTCGTGATAAGCAGCGTAGACTCGCTCGACGAACGGGGCGCCGAACACGGTCAGTTGCGCTAGGTCTGACTCGGCATGCCCGCCGTGGCTCGCAGGGTCTATCAATACCGCAACCGGGTCCGTGCCTGCCGTTGGGTGAGTGTCCCGTATGGAAGGTGTCACCGCGCCGCGACTGGCCGAGTCGGCGCTGGCCCAGAACACGTTGCCTGACCATAGATCACCATGCAGAAGCGCGGCATCTGTATGCACCAGCGCAGGTTGGGGAGCATCAAACATTCCGGAGTGCAGTCGAGCGGCTAACTTTTCGATCACCGCCGCGCCCTGTGCCGTGATTGAGCCGTTCGCCCTGGCGGCGGGCAAATACGGCAACAGTCGATCGTCGGCGTAGAACTCACCCCAGGTGCGTCGGGGCAGCGCAGGTGACGCTATCGCCCGTTTCGGGTGAGCCGGAAACGGCAATCGTTCCCACCCGGCCGGAGAGGTCCCCGCACGGTCCGGCTCAGGCGAGTTATGCGGAGAGGTCCCCGCACGGTCCGGCTCAGGCGAGTTATGCGGAGAGGTCCCCGCACGGTCCGGCTCAGGCGAGTTATGCGGAGAGGTCCCCGCACGGTCCGGCTCAGGCGAGGCGTGAGGAACTGTCCGTTTAGTCGGCTCAGTTGCTTCGCTCTTAGACTGCGTAGCCGCAGCAGCCGAATCATGCTCCGGGCCCGCCGTGAACACAAGGGGGAGCGGCGCCTCGCCCATGACGCCGTCGTCGTGCACCCCTGTCGGGGCCTGCCCGAAAACCCGCTGCCCATCGGGGCAGAAAGCATGGGTAACCGCGAGAAGCCGCCCGAAGGTCTCGGCGGCGCGTGGCGAAGGCGGTGCCGCGGAGAGACGAGCCGTCTGCAGCGAAGTGGTGCTGCTCCCCATGAGACGCACAACAGGCGCGCCACCTGCCCGCGCGGCTGCAGCTAGTTCCCGCAGCCCAGCCGCTTCGGCCGCAATTGCGACGGCGGTGCCACGCTTAGTGAAGGTGCCGGTGCCGAAAGTGGAAGCAGTGGACAGAGGGATCACCTCCAAACGAGAACGATGCCTTAGATGCGTTCGGGGATGTGGGACAGGCGTACAGGGGGGATCTGGTGGTCGTCGCTCACCGCGTTGTCCTGTTATCAGTTCCTGCGGTATTGGACCGGTAAGAAGGCGTCCACCACCACGTTGACCAGGCCGATGATGATGCCGCCGAGCAAAGCCGCCTGGAAGCCGTTGACAACGATACCGATGGAGAGTGCACCGGTCAGCCACGACGTCAGGCCCAGCATTGCGGCATTCACGACGACGAAGAACAGTCCCAACGTCATGATGTACAAAGGCAACGAAAGGATGACGAGTAGGGGCCGCACAAGGAGATTAACGACGCCGAGGATGGCGCCGGCAATGACGTAGTAAATGACAATCTTGAGCGTGCTCCCGGAGCCAGAGAGACTGACTCCCGATAGTAGTTGTACGCATACCCACAGGCCGAGTGCGTTGACAAGTGCGCGGACAAATAGCTTCATCATGCTGCTAGCCTAACGATTTCCTGGTCGGCGGTAAACGCAACTGGCAGCGTGGGTGGAGGTGATCGCCCTGTCCGGGTGGTTGCGGCCGCTAGACCGGCGGTGACAGGTGCATGGCCCGGGATTGACACGTGTATGGCCCGGGATTGACACGTGCCGGTGTTGTGTGTTTACCCCATGAGAGTGTTGCGATGGCATGGTCCATGGCGGGGTAGGAGAGCTCTGCCCAGTTCGCACCACGTGAGGGTCGCGACGGCGAGCGGCAAGGTGTTATTGGGGAAGGGATGCTCGGTTTGCGTGGGTGGTTGTGACCTCCATCAGGGTAAATGCGCGGCGAACTGGTTAGTGGGTGTGCATGGTTGGCGGGTGTGGAGGATGCTAATGGTTGCGCAGGTCGCCGATGGGTGCGCGGGTCGCCGATGGGTGCGCGGGTCGCCGATGGGTGCGCACCTGGTTGGTGGACGTGCGCATGGTTTAGGAGCGGAGGATTGTGTTTTGGGCTGGCTTGTGGGTGTGCGGTGACCAAATCCCGTCCAAACGAAAGAGACTCCATCCATGCAAGTGCCAGAATCCGGATGATTCCGCCACTCCTTAAAATGAATCGGTCTAGATTAGCTTCGTTTGGACGGGATTTGGTCAGGTGGTGTGCCAGGAGGACTCTCGGCTCGGCCCAGTAGGCCGAGCCGAGAGTCTGCCACCTCAAGGAGCACACGCGACCGTGCGTTGCACAGATGCAAGTTCGCCGCATCTCGCGCTACCGCCGCGCCTCGCGCTACCGCCGCATCTCGCGCTGCGACCGCATCTCGCGCTGCGACCGCATCTCGCGCTACCGCCGCGCCTCGCGCTACCGCCGCGCCTCGCGCCATTGGTGCGTCTTGCGCTACCGCCGCCTCTTGCGCCACTACCGCATCTCGCGCTGCTACCGCCCCTTGCGCTATGCCAAACGCAATCTTCACTCCCACTGCGCGTTGGCCGGATCAACACCGTTGGCCGCAGCGTTCGCGTCAATGATGTCTTTCAGCCAGGCGGCAAGCCCAGGGGCGACCGCCTCGTAATGCTCCCGGAAACGCGGGTCTTCCACATATCCACGAGCAATCAACACCTGTTTGGCGTGGCTGGCTTCGAACCACTTCCCAATGAGGGTGCGGTGCCGCTCGGCCAACTCCGACGCTGCGGCGGAACCCGGCGTCACACCTGCTGCCATGGCCGCAGCAGCATCGCGCTCGAAGGCATCCGTCTCGTCGCGTACTTGGCGCCAGTCGTCTGCCGACATCGTCGCCTTGTATGCCTCGGCTGCAGCCCATTCCGGGGTCTGCCCCCAACGCTCCTCCGCCTCGCTCTGCCAGGCAGGGTCCCAATTCTGGCCGAGAATATCGCGCTGCTGGTCGGGTGTCAGATTCATGTTGTTGTCCTCCGCTTTCATGAGTCGTTCCACTGCACGAACCATCTCGTGCAGATGAGAGATGCGCTGGAGGAGTAGCTCGCGTTGCTGTGCCAGATGATCGGTTGTGTCCGTGCCTGGATCGTCGAGAATCTCGGCGATCCGGGCCAGGGGCATTCCCGTCTCCCGGTACAGGCATACGCGGTAGACGCGGGCGACGTCGTCTGCGGAATACAGCCGGTACCCGGACCACGAACGGAAGCTTGGGCGAACGACGCCCAGTTCATCCCAGTGGTGCAGTGTCCGCACGCTGATTCCGACCAATGCCGCAACCTGGCCCACCGTAAGTTCGTCCATACCTGCATCATCTCTCATGACTCCACTGTCATGCCTCCCGCCGCGTGAGGGTCAAGCCCAATGGGGCGGAGTTTTGAAGCGCGGCGGCCAGTGTGATCACTTGCTGAGCGCCAGCGGTTACTAGTCGAGCCGTGAGCGGCTACCTACTCACCCGTCAACAGCTACCCGCTCAGTCGCCGCCGCCGACTACCCGCTCAGTCGCCGCCGGCTACCTGCCCACCCGCCAGCGGCTTCATCCAGCGCTGCTCGCTAGCGGTCGCTCGCCCAGCATCCGGCCGGTTCGGCGGCGGACGGCACACCACGGCACACTAGTGATATGGATAACGCGGATAATGTGAGTCAGAGCTGGTTTCGGCCCGAGGTTTTGAGCCTGCCCGCATACGTCCCGGGGAAAAAGGGGCAGGATACGGACATCGTCAAGTTGGCCTCCAATGAGACACCATTTCCTGCACTGCCACAGGTACAAGCCGCCGTCTTGGGCGCGCTCGGTGGCCTGAACCGCTATCCCGACATGTTCGCCGCCGACCTCGTCGCCGATATTGGCCGCTTCCACGAATGGCCCGACGACGGCGTCGTCGTCGGAAACGGCTCTACTACCCTGATTGAAAAGGTGCTCCAGGCCGTGGTGACCCCGAGTGGCGAAGTGATTATGGCCTGGCGGTCATTTGAGGCGTACCCGATTGCTGTGCAGGCAGTCGGCGGAGTGTGCGTACAGGTGCCGCTCACCCGCGACGGCGGCCATGACCTGCGGGCCATCGCCAGGGCCGTCACCCCGCGTACCCGCGCCATTTTGCTCTGCTCGCCGAATAATCCGACCGGAGTCAGTATCACCCATGCCGAACTTGCGGCGTTCCTCGACGAGGTGCCGGACAGCATCCCGGTGCTGCTCGATGAGGCGTATATAGATTTCGTTGAGATGGACGACGCCATCGACTCCCGCGCGCTACTCCCGCAACACCGCAACCTCATTGTGCTGCGCACCTTCTCCAAAGCGTACGGGCTGGCGGGACTGCGGTGCGGCTATGCGCTGTGCAGTGTGGATATGGCCACGGGGCTGCGCGCTGTTCTCACGCCCTTCGGCGTGAACTCTCTGGTGCAGATCGCTGCACGCGCCGCTCTCAATTCCCGGCCGGACGTTATCGCGCGTGTTGCGACCATCAAGGCGGAGAGGGAGCGGCTACTTGCTGCTGTTGCGGCGCAGGGGTGGGATATCCCGCGCTCGCAGTCCAACTTCCTCTGGTTTGAGTTCAGCGACCACAGTCTACGTTTCGAGCAGCTGTGCAACGAGGAGAAAATCGTTGTGCGGCGTTTCGGCGACGAAGGCGTGCGCGTCTCGATCGCCGAACCATCCGGGTCTGTGCGCCTGTTGCGCGCGTTGGAACGCTTTCGCGCCGAGCGCGGATGAGGCGTTTGCGCGGGCGAATGTGGCTGGCGCACTTTCCAAACGCTTTCGCGCCGAATGTGGGTGAGGCGTGTGCGCGAGCCCGTGTGCATCCCTTTTGGTGCGGCGGCCGGACGAGTAGTTCTCAGCGGTCGTGAGGCTGAGAAGCGACACTCCCATGGTCGTCACGTGGCTGAGCCGTCGGCAACGGTGGCTGGTTCGTGTGACGCCGCGGCGGTGTCAAAATCCCGTCCAAACGGCGCCAATCTGGATTGATTCATTTTAAAGAACGGCGGAATCATGCGGATTTCGGCGTCTGTCAAACCCGGGCGCTCTTCGTTTGGACGGGATTTGGACACCGTCGGCTCGGTGGTCGGCTCGGTGGTCGGCGACTGTGCCTGACTCCGTGGCGCCAACGCGTGGGATGTTGCCAGCACCCGCACTCGACAGTCCTCATCCGGCACTCGTGTGCCGCTGGCGAGTTAGCCACGCCCGCTCCTCTCGCCAGCTTCACCTCACTCCGTCCGCGGTGCCACTTAACTAGACACGCCCCATTTGACGAGCCAACCGGGCTCATCAGGCCAGCTATGTCACTCGGCCAGCAGCCACGCCCGCTCCACTCGCCAGTGCCCCCACTCAGCCACCTAACTGGCCAGCAAACTGACGGCGACCAGGAGAACCGAGAGCACTTCGCCCAGCCCGATCACCTTGACTGATATCGGATGTCCGCGCAGACCGGCGAGTGGTACGGCGGTGGCCCTTATCGTCAAAAGTAACCACACCCCGGCATGCCACCATGTGATGTGAAGGCTGCTATTGGCGATGGCCGCTGCCAGAGCCGCCGCACCACACCACACCGCATGCCAGGCAATGGACGCCACGAGGTAGCGGCGTGATCCCCGCTCCCGCACATTCGTCTTCACATACAGAATCGTGCCCGTGAAATACGCCCAGACAAACGCCGTCATTGCCCAGATATGCGGGGCTGTGCCGTGCCAGCTGTGTCCCGCCAGGTGATGCCAACCGTGCCCAGTCAAGGCGGCGTCGTAACAGACTGGAAGCATCAGACTGGCCGCGAGAACGGTGTCGACGCCGTTGGCGAGGGAGCGTTCACTGCGCCGCCACGCGGCCCACGCGGCGGCAGCCACCAGCGGTAGAAACAGCGGCACCCACCGTAGCAGGTAGGGGGCTGCAGCAGCGGTGGCAAGGCTGAGTAAGGCAACAGCGATCCCATAGGCGCGCACCGGCGGCCAATAGCGTGGCCGCATTCGCGAGCGTAGCCATACGCTCGCGGCGTAGAACAGGAAGTACCCAGACCACCACAGCGCAAGTAAAAGAACGTGGATCGCACGCCAACCTCCCGCGATAATGCCGAGGAGAGGCGGCACGTTGATCATGGGCCAGGCGCCGTGGTACTGCGGAATCCAGCCGGAATTGCGGGAGAGACGACGAAGGAGCATCGAGTGAAGTTCTAATTATGAAACTGTTAGGAGCACTCAAGCGCCTCGTGGCTACCGAAGAAACCGAAGCACGCGGCGCCTCAGAAAGTACGGTCTGCTGCTCGACGCAACTGGAATCCATGGCCCGATACTTCACTCCAACAAGTCACTCCCTCCGACTTGGAAATCGAGCAGGCGAAGCCGTTGTGTTTGATTGTTGTGTCGTAGTCAAGGGTCACCGACGTGTTGAGCTCGGAGTTGCAATCTGCGGTGACGTCGCCAATGCTTTCGACATGATAAGTGGCTGTCTTTCCCTCGCACCCGTCGGGAGAAGGATAGTCGTACACGTAGATTGAGCAGGAGACGTTGTCATCGGCGATAATGCAGCGGATGTTGTTCGCTGGTGTCGTGAACTCGCTTGCCTCAATGGCGTCGTCGGGAGCCGGTGAAGCGGGGGTGATCCAGGAGGTCTTCTCTGCCTCTTCAACCAGTTCGCTCGGGTTGTCAGTGTTAATTAGCAGGTAGCGCAGGTCAATCGCGTACTCGGTGTCGCAGGACGCACCGACTTTGCTGAGTGCATCACTGATAGTGGTGGAGGCGCTTTCCCCGGCATTCTCTGAAGCCTCGGCAAAAGAAATGAAAACTTCGGCGTCGTCGCTGGGGTCAGAACACGTCGGATTCTCCACGAGGCTAGTCAGTTCTGCGCGGGTGCCAAACAATTCAGAGTCATCATCCGAGAGGGGCGAGGTGGAGGGTTCGGCAGTGGACTCTGCCACTTCGGCGCCTGTGTGTCCACCAGGATTGGCGGCCTGTTGACCGGCACGTATCACCTTGATGTAGAACACGGACATCACGACGACGAGGAGAACGACCGCAGCGAACACAAGGAAATAGAACGGCCTGCGCGAAACCGACTCGCTTGGTGCGGCCTCGCGTTCAGGTTCGAAATTCTGCCCTATCCAGTCTCCAGTTGTCATGCCTCTAGCTGTCGCCTTCACTATATGTACGTATATTCCTCGCCGGATCTCCGAGTGTTCCGCACGGTGACTGCGCGCCGCGCGTTCCGGCTATTGACCGCCCGGACCCGGAATCCGGCGACGGTGCATTTCACGCTAGCGGAAGAGGGGGCCGCCCGGCTAGCGTTTTCGGGCTTCACTGGCGAATAGCAACAAAAGTGTTATATACGGCGTGAGCGAGGTGACAGTGTTCTGCTCCTCTGTATTTTCGCGTGGCTCGACCTTCGAACGGCGCTGCGATCAGCCCGACGTCGGCGACGCTAGCCACCGGTGGGAGTCGGCGCGGAATCGGCGCGAACTGGTGCCAAGTCGTCTGTGCCGGACGTATTTGAGTCATGCCCTTCGGGCACATGGGAGGCGTGCGTGTTGGACACATCGGAGTCATGCGCGTCGCGTGGTGGGGAGGTGGCATCGAAGCTCTCAGGTCTCTTAGCTGCTGTCAGTGGTTCTGATTGTTCCAGGTTTGGCGCGGATTCGCGAATAGGTCCACCAATCGCGGTGTGACTCCCCGTAGCATGCACTCCCGGCGGAGCGGGATAGCGCGTTCTCCCGTGCCGGACCGACCACCTCGTTGTGAACAAGAACCGCTGCTTTCACCCCGCTGGGGCTGAACGTGGAGCGACCACCCCGCTGGGGCTGAACGTGGAGCGACCACCCCGCTGGGGCTGAAAACGGGCCGCTCCGCCCCGCTGCGTCCAAGGGCGGAGCAGCACTCCGCCGTGCCGGAAGGTGGATCATCCCCATTCCTGCCTGAATTACGAGCGGCGATGTGTCACTATTTGGACACTAACGAATTGAATCTCCCGTTAAACACTCTCAAGCGCAAGCCAAAATACCCCTCTGAACTGCGTGAGTATGCTGATATGTGATTTGTCAAGCTGAAAGTATGGGTATCAATACCCATACTCCTGCCTGGAAGGATTCGCGGGCTGCCTTTAGGCTGAGGTACTGGTAAGCGTCCTCGGCAAGCCTTGCTGAATTCACCGTTCGTGGTCTCACATGATGCGCCCGGCAGTGAACTCGCTCGAAGCCGATGCCGAGGCGATCGGTTCGGAGCCGTCTGGCTTCACGAAGGGAGACAAGGTGACCGAGAAACTCGCTGACGGAATGATCACCGATGAGCAGATGGCACGCGTGGGATCACTGCTTGATCGCGTGCGCGAGATTTTCCGCGGCCGGGTTGTGGGTCAGGAGGCGCTATACAACGCGCTTGTAACATCGCTAATGGCGCGTGGTCATGTGCTATTGGAATCTGTTCCTGGGCTCGCAAAGACGACGGCGGCGACGACGCTAGCAGAGGCTTTCTCTGGCACCTTCTCGCGTATCCAGTGCACTCCTGACCTGATGCCGAATGACATCGTCGGCACCCAGATCTATTCCTACGAGTCCGGGCGTTTTACGACTCAGCTCGGGCCGGTCCATGCCAACATGGTGCTGCTTGACGAGATCAATCGTTCGTCGGCGAAGACGCAGTCGGCCATGCTGGAAGCCATGCAGGAGCGCCAGACCTCCATCGGTGGTCGTATCTACCGCCTTCCCGAACCTTTCATGGTGATGGCAACGCAGAACCCGCTTGAAGAAGAGGGCACCTACGTCTTGCCGGAGGCGCAGATGGATCGCTTCCTTATGAAGGAGATCCTGGGCTACCCCGAGCCTAACGAGGAGGTCGATATTCTCACCCGCACGGCGGAGGATTCCTTCGGTCGGCCGGAGGGCGTGGAACCGATCTCAACCGATGACATCCTTTTCCTGCAGTCCATGACGCGCAAGGTGTACGTGGACTCTTCGGTTGCCGCCTACATCGTCGCTATTATCAACACCACGCGCGGCGGCGGCCCACGTCCCATCGCCGATATCGGCCAACGGGTGACAGTTGGTGCCTCGCCGCGTGGCGGCCTTGCACTGATGCAGACGGCTCAGGCGCGTGCACTGCAGGCTGGTCGCAATTACATCATTCCCGACGACGTCAAGGAGCTGCGTTACCCGGTTCTTCGCCATCGCATCGTGCGCACGTATGACGCACTTGCCAGCGGAGTCACCGCCGAATCGATTATCGACTCCGTGTTCAACGTCGTCCCTACGCCGTGAGGTCATCCCATGCCTGACACAGATTCCATTTACCTCCCCGCGCCGCCGGTGCGCAGCGAACTACACCGCACCGCGTTGCTGCGTTCTCGGCTGCGGTTGCCCGTTGTCAGAAGGACTGCGGGTATTCTCGACGGCGCACATGCCTCGATTATGGCGGGGCATGGCCACGACTTTGCGGATCTGACCGAATACGAACCCGGCGACGATGTCCGCCGGATCGATTGGCGTATCTCTGCCCGCAATGATCGCCCGATCATCCGCCGTTTTGAACGGGAAACCGACATTCGCACGCAACTGGTGATCGACTCGAGCCGGGCGATGCGCGCCGTGGCGCCGTCCGGTGAACGCAAATGCGACATTGCCATGGAAGGCGCTGATCTTCTGGCTTTTCTCGCCGCGCAACGCGGTGACAGCCTCGGGCTCGTCGTCGGCGATTCCAGCGGCATCGAAACGCACACCGCAAAACACGGCACCGCGCATATGGAACGGTTGCTGCGCGCGGCGGCACGTCGCATCGCGGAATCGCATGGCGAGTCAACGCCTTCCGCGCTGTTGGAACGGGCCTTCGTCGTCTCCCATGTCCGTTCCTTGATGATTCTTGTCACCGACTGCCACTGGCCCGGCCCGGAGGATGAGAACACTATCCAGCGGATACGGGCACGGCATGAGTTGGTCGTTCTCCGAGTGGTTGATATGCCGATGACGCAGACCACGTTGGGTGCACAAGGCGCACATATCGACGCGTTGTCTGACATCGATATGGATGGCATTACACTGCCGGCCTACCTGCGTGAAGACGAAGCGCTCGCTGCTGCCATCGGCCGTGAAGACGCTCAGCGAGAGGAGCAGGCCGAGGCACTTCTGCGCTGGCACAAGGTACTGCAGGATCCCGTCAGCTCCAGCGCGGACGTGATGCCATCCCTTATTGCCCTGCTACGGAGGCGCCAGTATGCCCGCGGATGACCTTTTCCCTGCCGTGGGACCATCGGGTCCGGTGGTCATACTGTTTCTTGTACTTGTGGCGGTGCTCCTGTCGTGGATCTTCTTCATCCGCTGGCGGAAGAACGAGGCGAATCGGCCCGCTTTCGCCCCCGTACCACGATTGGATAGAGAGCGTTGGGTGGCCAGTGTTCGACACTTGGTGGAGTCGTCACGCGGTGAGGACGTGCGTGCGCAACATTTGGCTCTGGCTCGTCTCATGCGCGATATCACCTCGGAGCGGACCAGGCGGGATATGGCTTCGTGGTCCGTAGGTGATATGGCGCGTTATCCGCAGCTCGTCCCCGTCTCTCGGCTCATCGGCTCCTGGGAGGAACCGAGTTTCGCGCCCGAATCTGACGCCACAATTGACGCGTCAGCCCGCCAGGCAATCGAGGTGATTACACGATGGTAATGCCTTGGCTGATTCCGGTAGTGCTCGGAGTAGCTGCGCTCGTCGGCGTCGTGGCGTGGCAGCGGCACGCGGATAAACAGCAGCGCTCCGTCAAAGTGGCTCACACACTCTCCGCGCGCTCCAGTGAGTTGTTCCGTACGCGTTTACGGCGCTATCGGGCGGGAATTGTGGCTGCCCTCGCATGCGCTGCACTGGTCACTCTTTCCTCCTCCGTCGTCGCCGCCCGCCCTAGTTCAGCGGAAGTGCTGCAGCGAAATATGGCCTCGCGCGACATCGTCTTATGCCTGGATATCTCGGGCTCCGTGATCCAGTTCGACTCGCAGGTTGTGGAGGCGTTTTCCGAGATCGTGGATTCCTTCGAGGGGGAACGCGTGGCCTTGGTGATTTTCAATTCGTCGGCGCGCACAGTTTTCCCGCTTACGGATGACTACGACATGATTCAGGACCAGCTGGAGATCGCGGCAACCGCGCTCGACGTCGATATTGATCTGAGTACGGGTTACGTCTCAGAAAAAGATGTGGACGAGTACAAAGCATTTGCCGAAGGCACTCTTGTAGATAACTGGTTAGGGTCGTCTCTGGTTGGCGACGGTCTCGTTTCCTGCTCACGTGCCTTTGATTATTCGACGCAGGATCGCTCCCGTACCGTGATCCTGGCAACTGATAACATCGTCGAAGGGTCTGCAATTTTCGAACTGGAGGATGCGGTAGAGATCCTGCAAGACCGTAACATCCGCATCAACGGTTTGTTTATCGATCCGGACCCTGGCTCTTGGCTTACGGAATCGTATGCAGAGGAGATGGAGGAAGCAGTGACATCAGTTGGCGGGAACTTCTTCTACGCCGACGATGCCGATGCAGGCGACCAGATTGTGAAGGACGTGCAAGCTCAGGACGCCGCCGATTTGGAAATCGACGCGGAGACCATTGTGTCTGATCATCCGGGCATATGGCCGGTATTCGCACTCCTTGGAGTGGGCGGAATAATCGGGCTGGGTTGGAGGCTGCGTCTATGAGATTCACATGGTTATGGCCCGCTTTCATTGTGATTCCGGTGCTCATAGGGGGACTGGCGGTGTGCTTCCTCGGTTGGAGGAGGTCGCGCGTACAGGGGCGATCCGCCATTGTGGCATGGGTGCGCCGCGCACTCATGGTTGTGGCAGTTGCACTGTGCGGTGCGGCTCCGGGAGTCGCGGTGCTACCGACAACCGGTGTTGTTCCGGTTGAGGTGTATTTTGTGGTGGACCGTACCGGTTCGATGGCGGCAGAGGACTACAACGGCTCGGAGCAGCGTATGAACGGCGTGAAGTCGGACCTTTTGGAACTGCTTGAGGCTTATCCCAATGCGCGCTATTCGATTATTGCCTTCGACTCGTCGGCGACGACGCAACTGCCGGTAACAACCGATACCAATGCGGTGCGGTCCTGGGTGGATGTGTATGACCGGGAGGTGACTGCAAGCTCGCATGGTTCCAATATGAATCGTCCGGTTGAGAGGCTTGATGAGGTCCTAACTCGCTCCCAAGAAAAGAATCCGGACCATGTGCGCCTGGTCTACCTGTTCTCTGACGGGGAGACCAGAGACGATAGTGTGAACGCGCAACTCGATTACGGCGGCCTCGCGGATAAAATCGACGGTGGAGCCGTACTTGGCTATGGAACCCCCGAAGGCGGTCAGATGAAAGAGATGGAGTATGACGGGACCGAGGGGAATTATATCGAGGACCCCGATAGCAACGAGACTGCTCTTTCTCGGATCGATGAAGAAGCATTGCAGACGATCAGCTCCCAGTTGGGCGTGAACTATGAACATCGCACCGCTCCTGGGGGAGTGGAATCATTGACGGAAGACACCACCGGTTTGGTGGCAGAGGCGCAGGCGCGGCAGGAGAGTTCCATTTACAGTCCGCGTATATGGCCTTTCGGCCTGCTCCTCGCCGTGTTGGCGATGTGGGAGATCGCTGCGCTGGTTCCGCAGGTGCGTAACATGCGCGCGCTGACAGGTATTGAACGGCGCCGGGCGGGTGGCACGCTTGGTGGGTCCGGTGGTCCAGGAGGTGCGGCAACCGCTGCGGGCGGTGCGGCACTTGGCGCCAGTGGCGGGCGGATTAGTGGCCGGCAGTCCACGGCGAAGATGATGCGCGAGGTCCGGCGATGAGCGCGGGAGGTCCGGCCATGAACGGAATGCGTAGAAAGTACTCGGGCCGCGGCTGGCGCGTCGCGGATATTATCATCTTGTCCGTGCTGGTGCTGGCGCTGCTATGGACGAGCCTGATGTGGCTGTTCGCAGCCAGAGGAGGTTCGGCATACGGGAATGAGAACTACGACGGCGCGACGTCGTCGTACCGGAAGGCTGATGGGCTGACGCCGACACTTCTGGGCGAATGGCGTCTGCCCTACTCACGCGGAACAGTATATTTGGCCGACGGCGCGCCGGACACGGGTGTTCCCTACCTGGAGAAGGCCTTGGACTTGGTACCAAAGGCGGAGACGGATGCGTCGGGAATGGTGGTGGACCCGGACCACGTTCCCGAGTGCCAAGTGCGGCGGAATCTCTCCGTTGGTTATGAAATGCAGGGGGATGCGGCGGCTGATTCCGGCGATGCTGAGAGCTCCGCCCAGCTGTACGAGCAGGCGGTGCAGGCACTGCATCCCTGCTACAACGGTGAAGGGAACAGCGACGTCGAGCAACGGCAGGATGACAAGCAACAGGAGCAGCAACAACAGCAAGACCAGGACCCAACAGACGACCCCTCGAAAAACGATCCCGAGCCCACGGAGGAGCCGGATGATGGAGATGACGAACCTTCTCCTGAGCCGACGATGAGCGAGGAGGAAGAGGAATTGCAGAGGCGTAATCAGGAGGGTGAGCAGCAGTACCAGCGTCAGCAGGGCGATGACGATGGTAGCGGCGGATCTGGAGGAGTGAACTGGTGATGGTTCCTGAGTTGCGTCATCCTGGTGCGGCGATCATCGTTCCGGTGTATGACACGACGGGAGCAATGTTCGCTGAACATGCGCGCTCGGCCGAGATGGCAGGAGCGGATGTTGTGGAATGGCGTCTTGATTATCTGGTGGGAAGCCACGCGTCGCGTTCTCTCGCCGATGCGGTGGAGGCCATTCCGGAGGTGCTGGCCACCACGAGGCTCCCGCTCATGTTGACGCTGCGGACTGCCGGCCAGGGCGGTGAGGCCGACATTTCGCCTGGGCATTACGGAGTTATGTTGGCGGAACTGCTGGATATGCTCGTGCATGCCAAGGTTGAGCCGACACGGGTAATGCTGGATGTCGAGTTCTCGAATCCCTCGGCCACCAGTTTGGCGCGGCGCGCCCAAGAACTCGGATTCATGGTCGTGCTTTCGCAGGCAGAGTTGGCGGGCACTCCCGATTGCGACATGCTGGAGATGGAGTTGGAAGAGTTGCTGGAGGTTCCCGGCGTGATCGCGCATCTTGCGGTAACCGCGCGTGGGGATGAGGATGTGCAACATCTGTTGGAGGCGACGCGCGCCGTCAGGGGGCGCTATGATCGCCCGATCATAGCGGTTGCGATGGGGCCGGAGGGGCTGCGTTCTAAGCGTGAGGGGTACCGTTACGGTTCTGCGGCGGCATGGGCGTCAATCGACTGGGGGCAGGGACTGCTTCCCGGCCAGATCTCGGTGGAAGAGCTACTGCGCGCCTTCGCAGAATGCGCGGAGTGATTCACGGCCCCGGGATCTGCCTTGACGTGGCGGAAGATGCAGTTTCGGTGAGGGTGTGGACTGACACGGGTCGGCCTGGTTCGGTCAACACGTTGCGAAGAAGTGTCGCCCTTTTCAAGAAGTGGAGCATTTGTCGCGACATTTCTCGCAAATCCCTCCACTTCTTGACGCTTGGACAGGGAGCGGTCCGCCTCTCCATGTGTCGACGGCGACGGCGAGCCCGCCGCTGCCGGTCTGCTTCCCGTCTTCTGCGGCGTGGAAGGAAGGTGGGGCGGGATGGTGGTTCGAGGAAGTTTGCTGGCCAGGGCCGTACTCCCGCAACTCGAACGCGTTGGGATGGTGGTTCGAGGAAGTTTGCCTTCTGAGGTTCAGTTTGCGACGTGATCGCGGAGCGGGTGCTGAAGCATTAGCGAGTCAAGAGCTGCTGCATAGTCGGAATGATCTGCCGGTCACCGGTCAGCCAGCTGAGCGTAGCGACGTCGTCGGCGGTGACCCACCGCAGTTGTAGATGGTCCTTGCCGCGATGAGGGAATTCTCCTGGAGTGATTGTAGCGAGCCATAGGAGCATGACACGGCCTCCAGGTAGCGGCCAAGCGCCGGGCGGGGAAGGCGCGGTACGGGATGCTGGCAGGGATTCGTGTCGTCCGAATCCTCTTCGAGAAGCAGGAAACGGGGCGCAGGATGTCGGCATGGGGTGGTGAGGAGTGGTGTTGGTTGTGCGTGTGGGTTCGTGAAGGGTGGTCGGAGCGGTCTCAGTTGTGCGAGAGTGTTCGCCGGTGGGAGGTGATGCGGTGGAGGAATTCGCGGGTGTAGTGGAGTGTGGCGTGAGTGTCGGCTGCATCGTCGCCGACGGTTGCGGTGGCGAGGCCAGCTGTGGAGGTACGGGTGATGCGTCTGGTTCCGGCGACTCAAAAGTGGATGGCGGTGTGTGCGTTGCAGCGGGAGCGACGGGAGGCCCGAGAATAATGCCGCAGCCGAGCTCCTCGCGAATTTCCCGCAGCAGGGCGTTCTCAGGGTTTTCGCCAGACTGGACTTTCCCGCCGGGGAACTCCCATCGCCCCGCGAGCTCCTGGGGGTAGGAGCGCTGCGCGGCGAGGAGCCGCGTGGGCGATTCGAGAGAGTCGACGATGGCAGCGCCGACAATCAGTGCTTTTGCCACAGGGGAATGTTACCGGGTGCTGGTGGCTGTGTATGTGCCGTCTGGTGTTGCTCGGGATTGCTGGGGACTTGAGGTGGTGGCGTATGGTCACCTGGCGGTCGGTCAGCCCGCGATGCCGTTGGGTGCTTGTCGTGATGCTGTATCAGTCATCTGGCAGTTGGTACCTCGCGACGCCACCGGGTGCTTGTGGCGATGCCGCATAAGCCACCTAGCCGTCGTTACCTCGTGACGCCACCGGGTGCTGGTGGTAGCGGTGGCTGTGAGTCCTCTGGTGGCTGGTGCCTTGCGTTGCTACGGGTGCCTCGGGGGCGGCTCGTCGTGTATGGGTTGTGGCGGGTGTATGGGTTGCAGAAAGTGTATAGGGTGCTTGCAAGGGTGAGAAGCGAGCAGGTTGCGTGGCGGATGCAGGTGACTCTTCGGCATCTGCACGCGTTAGGCTGCCCGGAAGCAGTCCGTGGGGCCGATGCGGGGGATGGAGTGACTGGCGCTGCCGGGGCCATTGACGGCGCGCTCGCGTCGACGCGATGCTCGCCGTCGACGCGATACATGGAGGGGCGGGACGCTCCCTGCCCACGCTTCAAGAAGTGGAGGGATTTGCGAGAAGTGTCGCGATAAATCCTCAACTTCTTGAAAAAGGCGACACTTCTTCGCAGCATGCGCCACCACTGGGAAACAGCCTGGTCGTTGGAGAGAATGCCCTGCACCTTCGTGCCTAGAGCCGTGACCGCAGCAGGGTGCTTGCTGCCGGGGGCTTGGCGAGCGCGAGATATCGGGACTGAGGACTCGCCGTGATCACCAGTGGTTTCTTTGATGGCTCAGCGGATCTTGTACTCGGTGTCGCACTGCCGGACGAGCCGATTGTCGTGGGTGGCGATAATGACTAAGACGCCGGCATTGGCGCGTTCCCGTAGCAAAGAGCTGACGAGGTTGCGGTTGTCCTCGTCGAGTGATGCGGTGGGTTCGTCGGCGTAGATGACGTCGGCGTGTTTGTACATGGCGCGGGCGACTCCGAGCCGCTGCTTTTCTCCGCCGGAGAGCACTCCCGCGCGAGCGTCTTTTCGCCCGTCCAAGCCGACATGGCGGAGAATATCGTCCGCCTCGCCGCGTGCGAAGCTCTTGAAGGTCGTGTTGTAGGCGACGGTCTCATCTTCCACAATGCCATAGTCCTGGTAGATGAACGCGGCGTGCTGTGCCCAGAAGGCAGTGCGACGCTTGTCGCGCCAGGAGTTCGTTACCTGTCCGTTGATGGTGACCTCACCCGAACTGGGTTGCAGGATAAGCCCAAGGCAGTTCAGCAAGGTGGTCTTGCCGGAACCCGATGGTCCGGTCAGCGCCACCATGTGGCCACCATCCAGATCCAGTTCGATTCCGGTGAAGATCGGCGTTCCATCGATGGTGACGCCGAGGTCTGCGGCTTGAATGTGCATACTGTTTCTCCTTGCGGCTTATGTTGTACGGTTGATGGAGTGGGTGAAGGCGCGTTTCGCATTGGTAGCAAAGGCTAGCTCGATGATGAGCCAACCTAACGCTAGAACGAAGGCGGCGGAGCCGATGAGGTAGAAAGGTTCAGGAAAGCGCAGGAAGCGGCTGAGAATTGTGCCGATAGCGGTGGCGACGACGAGGAGTAGCCCTTCCTTGTGTCGTGGCGCTGCGGTGATCTTGCGGTACGGGATACCAAAGGTATGAGCAGCGAAGATACGGCGTTGCTGGTGGGCGGCCCAGAGCATGGCTCGCTGGGCGACGCCGAAGGCGATAGCACCTACCAAGAGGATGCAGGAAAGGAGGTAGTAGGAGGCTTGTTGGGCGAAGCGCTGTGCTTGTCCGAGTGCAAGATCGGCGATACTTTCAACCTCGGAGACATAGGGTTCAACCACAGTACCGGCCAATAGACTTCGCAACGCGGCCTCGTCGGTAAACACTAGATTGCCGGAGGACAAGGTTGCGCGCAAGAAGTTAACGTCATAGTCCTCTGTTACGTTGTCAGTGACAATGAGCAGAGGATGAGTTGTCTGAATGCTGGAAGAGCCCAGTCCGACGTCGGGTGGAAGGGCGAGCATGGTGCCCGAGTTGAGCTCGAAAAACGGGAGTTTGTGTACAGGTCTTCCAGGATTGAGAAGCAAGGGCATCTGGCCGTCTAAGAACTCGCGTGTGGCAGGCGCGAGACTTCCATAATCTACCCGTTGCAACACGGGCATGGCACCTTCCGGGGAATTGGTGATTGCATGATTGATCCACGCTTGGTCGGTGATGACAATATGATCAAAACCTTCAAGTTCAGCGTCATCTAGTTCTATCCCCTGGTCAATCACGTATGAGGTCATGAGGATGCCGCGTTGGTGGGCTGAGGCCAGAATGTCTTTGAGATTCTGTTCGCCTTCTTCTGTTGACAAGCCAGTGTCCGTTTCGTTCAAGGAGACGCGGACGACTCCTCGCATGGATGCCCATAGAGAGTGTTCGTCGGCGAGGATTTTGGTAGTGACCCAGGCTTGAGCGGTGGAGGGGAGGATTAGCATGGCGGCGCAGATCACAGTACCGGTAAGGAATGTCCCAGTACGCTGGTATCCGCGCAGCGGAATTGCGCGCCGGGCGACCATTTCCACCGTCGGGCGTGCCATGAGCGATAGAAGCAGCGCTACGAGCAGAGTCAGAAGGAAACAAGCCAAGGCGGCGAGTGCGATACGGCCAGCAAGAAGACTGAGATGACCCACCGATAGTTTCAGCGTGAGCCAGACCCCGAATCCGGTAAGGCCGACGGCGAGCCCGCTGCCGATGTCGACGGCGATCTGGCCGAGGTCTCGCGCGTGGATCCGCCAGTTCGGCACTCCGGAGAGCAGGCGGTACGTGCGGGAACGAGCACGGGAGACTTGCCAACTCAACACCGCCACAATAGCTAGTATGAAGGCGGCCATTACTCCGTTGCCAATACCGCTTTGTAATAAGAAGGAGGTCACTGTCAAAAGAGCATTGCGTCGACTGTCCCACTCCAACCGCACACCATTACTCGCTGCCCAATCAGCTAGAGCGTGCCGGAATGTGGTGCTACCTGCGAGAGCGAGTTCACCTTCAAAGGGGCGAGTGCCGAGTTCCGATGTGGAGAGTAAACGACCCGTCTTCCCGTCGAGCCACTGAATAGTCCCTCCATCTTGGACCGGTCCACCCGTTGCCGTGGGTTTCTCCCCGACGTAGATGACATCACGGGTGTTCTCGAAGTCATCGGGATCGGGTGTGGCCAGGTAGAGATTGCCGTGATGAGTAGCCGCGAGATGTTCCAGATCGCTGACAGTCGTGGTCCTTGAGAGACCTCCCTCAAGAGGCTGGAAATACAGTGTGGTATCCGCATTGAAGGGCATGCTGCGTTCTTGGAACTGAGCAGCCTGCCAGACTGAGATACCACAGAACACTGCTAGAAACACAGATACGAGACGAATAGTAAGACGCAATAACAACAGAACACTCCCTCATCTGAGGGCGGTGGACTGGAATCATGGTGCGCCCCAGTCCACCGCGCCGATAAGTGTCAGTGGTAGAGGCTACTTGCAAATCCAATAATTATAGCGGTCTTTCGCCCATGGGTGCTGGACGGCCCAGAGTTCAGCGACGGACTTTTGATGAGCTTTGGTGCGGATAGATTCTTTAGTGCGATTATCCATCCGCACGGTCGAGCCGTGACAGCGGCCTACTGTGTAGTAAGAGCGGACCCTGGCGTTCCAGAATCCATATTCCCACGTCCCCCCTTCGACTGGATACTGTTTCAAGGGGCCGTAGGCAAGCCATGCGGGCTGGATTTGATCATCGGTGATCTCTGACTGTGTTGTTGAAGGGACGGGGTTGTCGCTAGTGGTTGTTGCCTGTGCAGGAAGCACCATTGTTCCCAAGGCAAGAACGGAGCTTGTGACTCCTGCGAGGATTCGATGTTTGATTCGCATCGTATTCTCCTTTGAACCCGGTAGGTGTGGCGCTGCTCGTCAGCGAACCATGCTTGCACGCTAACCGGTTACAGAATACTATCGCGATAGTAGGTTGCGCGCAAGTGAGTGTTCGTAGTGGCCGCATTCAAGGGAGGGTCCGCACCGCGCGCCGTCGTTCGAGGTCTTTATGTAAAGGGTATCCAACGGTGTGACTGTGGCACGTTCTCATGGATAGAGAGCCACGTCGTTGCAAGGTGGCAAGCCACCGGTGATAGTGTTTGGATATGAGTGAATCGTATGCTGAGCAGTCCAACGCGGCTGGCGCGTTTCCTGACCAACCGCGTGGCGGTGATGCGTTTGCCGACCGGCCGAATAACACCGGGTCGTTTTCCAGCGGGTCGCGCGATGGTTGGGACGCGGCCTCGGGTAGCGGTCGGGGGTCGATGCCCCGCTACGGCGAGCCCTCGGGTCGGTCGTATTCACAGGCTCCCTATCCGAACGCGCAACATCCTTATCCGTACGAGCATGACAAGACGCTGACGGTGGTCGGCTTGGTGCTGGCATTCTTCATCCCCTTGGCTTCGATTATTATCGCGGTACTTCAGCTCAGCGAGTTGAACCGGTCCAACGCGGTCAATAGAGACACGCTGGTGCGCATGAATAAAGCGACGCTTTGGATCAATGCTGTCGTGATGTTCCTGGCCGTCATTGTGGCCCTGGCGATTATGTCAGCGGCTTAGCGTGATTGCACATGATCGGCGTCTGCCCCCATTAGTTCCTCGCACCGCTGACCTCCAGGCTGTCAGCGCCCTGGTGTGCTTACTACTTGATCGGCGCTCCCGCCCTATCGGACGGTGAGATATGTGGGTCGATTTGGTGGGCATGAGGGGCGACATGTCAAAGAGTAACTCGGACCTCGCGAAAGACAGCGGCCGTCTTTCGGACTGCTGCTGGCCCGACCGGCGCTGATTTTGTCATTACGGTCCCGACCGCAGCTAGCGGGACCAGCGGTCACCGGCAACTGACTGCGATCCGTAACTAGCGAGACCCGCTCCGAACTGGACCAGCAGTGATCCGCAGCTAGCTAGACTAACGTTGGTCGGCAACTAACTGCAACCCGCAGCTAGCGGGACCAACGTTGACCCGCGACAAGTTGGACCTCTGCGGGCATGGACAGGATCCCGCAACAGTCGATGCAGCCGTTCACGGAGCAGTTGCGGGAGTTAGCGGCAGAGTTCGCTGGCGCAACGTCCCTGCCCCTGTCCGCGTTGGGTATCGTGCAGGATAATCCTTCGTC